>JBAXFO010000361.1:0-5459 GCA_037139885.1 Planctomycetota bacterium | reverse complement strand
TTATCAAGGAAGAACTCGCACGGCTTGGACGCAACCGTGTCATGACTGCGGCAGCCACGGGACAGGATAGGCAAGTACGGCAGCGGGTCGATCTGCTCCGACACCTACGCTCGCATGGTTGTGAATTGCTGCGCGAAGGTCGAGGGGCGCTCGGTGTGGGTCAATCCGGTCAATCGCCGCCAAAGCGCCATTCCGCGGCAGCGGGAAGTGGATGACTATACGGCTCGGGCGATCTGCCGCCAACTCGTTGTGCCGACGCCGATCGGATGAACATAATGCCATTTAGGTGTCTTTGCGGGTAAACCCTCACGGCTGCGTCCGTGCGTAAACATCCGCAGCATCGGCGTAGAACGCGTCGAGGCGATTGTTCAACGCGCGCAAGTCGAGAGCTTCGCGCTGATAGCGCTCGCGGAGGAACGCCCAAAACGTTTCGCGGTTGAGCCGGTCCAGGGCGAGGGCGGGGTTGCGGAAGGCGGGATTGAAGCCGGCGCCGCCAGCTTGTTTGAGCAGGTCGTCCGGATAGATGCGGCTCAGGCGGTCGGCTCGGGCGAAAGCGTCGGCGAGCTTTTCCTTGGCGAGAGCGTCGCCGAGAAACTGCGACGGGACGCCCTGGGCCAAAGCTTCTTGTAAACGGCGGGCGAGGGGTTTGGCGTCTTTCGAAGTGGGATCGGCGGCGTCGAGTGCGTCAAGCTTGGCGTACGCAACTAGGTCAAGGAACTCGAGAGCCAGGCGAACGCGGCGCTCCTTGCGATCGTTTTCCTGCCGGGCCGTGGGGTCGTCGCCCGGGACAATTCCCAGGGCGGCGACTTCGGCGTCGGTGGCGTCGGGGGCGGGGGTCGCCTGGATCAACTTCAGCCCCAACTTGCGCGCGGCCAGCCACATCGTTTCGCGTTGCTCGGCTTTCAATTGCGAACTTTCCAGAAGCGCATGCCATTCGTGGTACTCAGGAGGTTTCCCATCGTCGCCCAGGCGGACGAGGCGAGCGATGCGGTCGTCGATGGCTTTGCGCCACTGGCCGGCATGGTTCTGCCACTGGATGAGCGCGGTCGGTTCGCCATCGAGCGTGATCGGGTCTTTGGCTTCCAGGAGGTCGGCCAAACCGCGGGCGGCCACCATCGCTCCCTTCCAGGCGGCGTCTTCACGCGGTTCGATGCGCGTGGCGGCGATGAGATAAGGAGCCCAACCGGGCAGGCGCACGAACGCGTGATCGCGCTTCTCCAACATTTGCCGCAAGATATCGAGCCGCAGCGGAATCGGCCGGAACGCTTGTTCCGCTTGCAGATACGCGGATTGGGCCTCGCGCCAGGAATAGTCGAGGCCGGTGAAGAGGTCTTTGTCGCCGCGCAGCCGTTGCGTTTCGCCGCGTACGAGGAGGGTTTTGTTCCACGGATCGAAACCCGCGGGCGTGCGGCCCAGCAGCGCCAGCACGGTCTCCGATTGGATCGCGATGCGCAGCGCGAGATGGGCGGTGGTTCCCTGCCAGTCGCCGTTGTCGAGAACTCGGCTGATGCGATCCTTAAGTCGAATGAGGTAGACCATTTCGCTGAAACGGCGTTCGGTCACGCTGATTTCGCCGAGCAGATCGACGAGGGCCAGGATGCGGGCGGGCGTCAGGTTCGGCGTTCGCGCCGCCGAGGCGACGATGACCGACACGCCGGCGTCGAACGGCGCCTTCTTCATTTCGTCGAGGATCTCGGCCTTGAGCTTTTTGACTTCTTCGAGCCGGGGCTTGTCGGCCTCCTCGATCTTCGCGCCCGGATCGGGGGCCTTGGCGAGATAGCGGTCGAACTTCGGCTGAAACTCTTTCACGAACGCCTCGATTTTCGGATCGTTGATCTCGGCGAGGCTGAACGCACGCGGCGCCGCCGAATCGTTGGCTTTCATGATGGCGTCTTTGAAATTGGCGACCGTGCGGGCGAGATCGGGGCCGATGCGGCTATCGTCTTCATCCGCGCCGCTGCGCCAACGCTTCTCGCTCCGCAGCAACGCCTGTTCGAGTTGCCGAAAGGGCCATGGCGCCAGGCGATAGGCGCCGCTTTGATAGAGGTTGTCGCGTTCCTTCCAGCCCGCCTTGAGCCACGCCGGATACGACTTTTCTTTGGGAGCTTCCGGCATCGAAGGAGGCTCGCCGCCGAGTTGAACGACGGGGAAATCCTTGGCCTTGCCGAAGAGCCGCGGCTCCTGGCGTTGGCCGCGATTGGCCCAAACCCAGCGATCGACCTGCTTACGAGCGAACTCGGCAAGCTCCAGCACGGTGACGCGCTGATCCCTCGATTGATCGGCATAGCCGCGTAAACCGATGTCGAGATAGTAAGCGAACAGCGAGGCTCCGAGCTCTTCGGAAACGTGCGACATCTGCCCGCTCGAACACGACGTCAGCACGAAAAACGGCAACTCCGCCGCTTCGAGTTCCGCCTGCACCGCCGCGGCGAGATCGTTGGCGAGGATGCCCAGACGCACATCGGCGATCGGCCGGGCGAGATCGAGGAGGAGCAGTCGGTCGCCGGGCGTTTTGCCTTTCATGTGTTCGAGCACGCGTTTGAGCGGCATGGCTCGGCCGGGTTGATCGGGATCGGAATCGCCCAGGAAGAGGACGACCTGTCCGTCGTAGACGCGGCCCAGAGCGCAAAGTTGCACCACGAGGGGGCCGTCGGCGTAGGTCTCGATGCGCGTCAGAAACTTATCGAACTGATCGCGGTTTTGCTTGTCGTAAAGATCGTCTTTCTTTTCGAAATGGCTGGCGAGACGCTGCCCGTCTTGCAAGGCCCATGCGTTCGGAGGGAAAAGGGGGGATTGATATTCGCGCACGGTCATGGGCAAGAACCGCGGCGGAACCATGGCATGCGGATACAGGAGGATGGCCACGACCGTGCCGAGAATCGCCAGCGCCAGGGCGGTGAGCCAAAAGAGCTGCCGTCCTCGGTGGGACGTCGGCCGTCTCAGGAGCGGATCGGATTTTTCGCCATGCCATTTGGAGCCGGGCGAACGCGGATTCGGAACGTTGTCGGCCATGAAAAATCAACCTAGGTTCTCAGGCGCTGCTCCAGGGATTGCACGATCGCTTGCGCGACATCGACGCCGGTCGTGGGCGCGAGGGCCTTCCAACCGGGGACAGCGTTCACCTCCAACACAAAATAGCCTCCCTCGGGCCGGGGCAGAAGGTCGACTCCGGCGGCATCGGCGCCGACTGTCGAGGCGGCGGCCAGAGCGAGCCGGCATTCCTCCGCGGTGGGGTCGACGGCTTCCGGGCGGCCTCCCTGGGCGACGTTCGTGCGCCAGCCTCCCTTGGCATGCCGGCGCATGGCGGCCAGCGCCTTCCCTTGCAGAACGAAGACGCGCAGGTCCCAACCGGGATGATGGATGAATTGTTGCAGATAAAGGATGGCCCCGGACCGTTCGAGCGTGCGAAAAACGGTCCAGGCAAGGTCGACGTTTTGTACGCGCATCATGCCCTTGCCTTCCGACCCGAACAGCGGCTTGACGACGACATCGCCCCCCAGATGCGCGAACGCTTCGATGGCCGCCTCGGCGTCCTGGCAGACGGCAGTCGGCGGCGTCGGCAGGCCCGAGGCGTCGAGCCGAGCGCTGGCGAGATACTTGTCGACGCAAATCTCCAGAGCCCGCGGCGCGTTGTGAACGAGGACGCCCTGATTCTCCAAACGCTGCAAAACGTCCATACGGAAGACGACCTGCTCCAGCGATCCCGGCGGCATGGTCCGCACGATGACCGCGTCGAACCCTGCCAGCGATGTCGCCCGACCGGGCATCCGCGCCCAGACTTTGCGAAAATCGACAGGCTCGGCCATGTGGCCGAGATCCGCCGCGGCCCGCATCAAATCGCGAACATGCCAGCCCAGCCCGGACGATAGGATCGCGAAACGCATGTCAGGTGTTGTCGTCGATGAGGGCGACGAGCTTTCGGTTTAGGACGAGATACCAGCCCATCATCGCGCCGTTGATGAGGATGTTGAGCGTGCCGCTCACGGCAGCGTGAGCGACGAAGCTGACCGGCATCAAAGCCATGGCAAGGCCGAAATTCAAGCCGCCCGAGAGAAACGGAACCACGAGCACGGCGATGAGATACTTGGTGAATCGCGATTGCAACGCCTTGTCTTTGAAATGACCCGCAACGGCCGAATGAAATAGGACCCAGAAGATGAGGTACGTGAGGATGAGCGTGATTAAAGTAACCGCGAGGACTGCCAACGCTCCGCCGCCGACAGACATGAATAGACCGGATGTCCGCGTTCCCATCACAAAGAGGATGCCCATGCCCATTCCCCCAGCCGCCCCTTGATCGGGCTGATTGCCACCGCCGTGGATGCCGACAACGACGGTCGCTAACAATGCGTACACGATCGTGAGCAATGCGCACATGCTAATGCGGGCACGCCGCTGCGCCGTTCCGGGCGGCCCGAAACAGCAGGCCATTTGGCCAACGAGATTCGTGATGCCCGCGGCCAAGAGGCAAAGACCAAGCCCCATGACAAGGAGGCTGAACACGGCTGCTCCCGCTCCAACCTGACGCGGCGGCGGCACGTTCTTTGGCAACTGACCCGGGAGAGCGAGATTCACTCGCACATCATCAATGCCCGCTCCAACGACCGTCGCCGAAACGATGAATGTAATCTGCAGGATGACGAACAGCGTGATCACTACGAGCGTCGCATAGAAGACGGTGCGCAAACCCGAGCGAACAGTCGACCATTTGTCGCCGCTCCTCCCGCCACGCGAAATATCGGGATCATCGTCTTTGTCGTCCGAATTTCGGCCGCGCCGCTTCTTCGGCCGCGGCAACTCATCTTCGTTCTCCTCATCGCGACGCCGACCTCCTCGGCGCGGCGCTTCTTCTTCTGGCTTCTCGTTTTCGTCGTCTTCGACGGGCTCGAAAACGGGTTCAGGCGAGACCTTGCGCGAGCGCGGCGAGGGATCGTCCGTGATGGCGAATGGGTTGTCCTCTTCTTCCTCAACGGGCGGCGGCACGGGTCGACGCTCACGTTTAGCCGCCACCTCGGTCGACGGTGCATCGTCGGCGGCTTCCAGTTCGATGAGCGTGGCGCATTTAGGACACTTGGCCTTTTTACCAAGCATCTCGTCCTTGACGTTGATCCTTGCATTGCACGACGAGCAAACGACAACCGGCATTCAGCACCAGGGACGCAATGTTTCGTGGACGCGGGAGTTTTATCGAACCATCCCGGAATGGGATTGTCAAGAAAGTATAGGAAAAAGCGAGCAGCGCGGCGTTAGCACGCCGTGTTGGTTCTGGACGCAAGTACGGCGGACTGAGGCCGCGCCGCTCACAATAAAAAGAGAATTCTCGAAACTCGTGCGGTCGAGCGAACGACCGCCGTTTGTCGCGGCGGTTGACGGGCGGTGAACGGGAGCGGCGGACCGTTTTTCACGGTGAGTGACCCTGCCATATGGGTTTAATCCCATTCTAATCGGCGCGCACCGGG
>JBAXFO010000360.1:0-5473 GCA_037139885.1 Planctomycetota bacterium | reverse complement strand
GAGCGAGGGTTGACGGCATCCCTCGCTCACGCGTCGGGCTTCCAGGGATGGCCTCAGAGCCCGAAAATTGAGCTTGGACGACTCCCTAGGCCTCAGGCGTAAATCCCAAAATCACATCGAACCGCGCCGCCAATTCGTTGATCCGCGAATTCGGCACGGCCGCGAAATCGACGATCAACGATTCGCGCGCGGCCCGGTCGCGGATCGCTTGCAAGACGCCATCGCGATCGTTTCGCATTTCGCCGCGAATGTAGCATTGCGTCGTGAACGAAGCCCGGCCGCGAATCTTGACGGCGACATGAATGTGCGGCGTGCGGCCCGGATAGGGAACCGGCTTGATCGTGCGGAAGTAATACTCGCCTGTCGTGCCGGTGAGAAAGCGGCCGAAGCCCTGGAAGTTGGCGTCGCGGTTGTCGCGATTGCCGCTGCGCGAATGCAGATACGCCCCGGCGTTGTCGACCTGCCAAATCTCCACCAGCGCGTTGCGGACCGGATTGCCCCGGGCATCGAGAACGCGGCCCGACAAATGCGTGATCTGCCCCACGGCCGGGGTCGTCGCGTTGTTGATCACGATCAGGTCGTTGTCCGTATCGAGCGGCAGCCGGTCGGGATAAAACGGCCCCTCGGTTTGGGCGGGCGTGCGCGTCAGTTCCTGAGCGAAGACCCCCGGAGCGAAATACGCCGCCGCTCCCAGAGCCATGACCTCGCCGAGGAACTGCCGGCGCCGATGCAACGTGAACATGATGAAACTCCGGTTAACCTCGGGCGCGGCAGCGGAGCGCGGCCATGTCGCCCATCGAAATCGGAAACGACCGCTTCATGATACACGGGGCGATGCGAAATGCGGCCCCGGGCCTGCGGCTTTCACCGTTTTCTAACCCCTGCGCCCAAGTCTCGCAACCGTCTCCGGACAGTTCTCCGAGCCTTTTCCGCGATTTTCTCATAAACGAATCTCATGAACGCTCCCCTATCGCGCTCCGAACTCGCCGACCGCTATCTCGGGCAATTGCCGTACCCGCCGTATCCGCTTCAGGAAGAGGCCCTCCTTTCCTGGTTCACGGCTGAGCAAGGCGTCTTGCTGTGCGCGCCCACCGGCACCGGGAAAACGGTCGTCGCCCATGCCGCCCTGTTCGAGGCTCTGCACACCGGCACGTTCGCCTATTACACCACGCCCCTCATCGCCCTCACTGAGCAGAAGTTCTTCGAACTGCAAAAGCTCGCCGTCGCCTGGGGGTTCAAGGAAGAAGACATCGGTCTGGTGACCGGCAACCGCAAAGTGAACCCCCACGCCCGCGTGCTCGTCGTCGTCGCGGAGATTTTGCTCAACCGTCTGCTCCACCCCGCGGCTTTCGATTTCGCCAATGTCTCCGCCGTCGTCATGGACGAATTCCACAGCTTCGCCGATCAAGAACGCGGCATCGTTTGGGAACTCTCCCTGGGCCTCTTGCCGCCGCACGTGCGGCTCTTGCTCCTGTCGGCGACCGTCGGCAACGCGGCCGAATTTCTCAATTGGCTTAACCGCAGCCACAACCGCAAGCTCGAACTCGTGCAGGGGACCGAACGCAAGGTGCCGCTCAGCTTCGTGTGGGTGTTCGACGAACTGCTCACGGAACAACTCGTCATCATGGCTCAGGGCGAAGGGGAACGCCGGCAGATGCCCGCTCTCGTCTTCTGCTTCAATCGCGATGAATGCTGGAGCCTGGCCGAGCAATTGAAGGGCCTGCCTCTCTTGCAACCGGCTCAGCGGACCGCTCTGCTCGCCGAGATCCACAAACTCGAATGGAAGGACGGCGTCGGCCCGAAGATCAAGCAGATGCTCCAGCGCGGCGTCGGCGTGCATCATGCGGGGCTGTTGCCGAAATATCGCCGCGTCGTCGAGGATCTCTTCACGCGGAAACTTTTGGCCGTCGTTCTCTGTACGGAAACGTTGGCGTCGGGGATCAACCTGCCGGCCCGGTCCGTGGTGTTGTCGTCGCTCGTGAAAGGGCCGCGCGCGAAGCAGAAGCTCATCGACGCCAGCACGGCTCAGCAGATTTTCGGCCGGGCGGGTCGGCCGCAATTCGATGACGTCGGCTATGTCTTCTCCGTCGCGCACGACGACGATGTGAAGATGCATCGCTGGAAACAGAAGTTCGACCAGATTCCTGAAGACACGCGCGACCCCATGCTCATCCGCGCGAAGAAAGACCTCAAGCGCAAGAAGCCGACGCGCCGCGACAATCAGGTTTACTGGAGCGAAGCACAGTTCAAACAGCTTCAACAAGCTCCCCCGGCGAAGCTCTACAGCAAGGGGCCGATGCCGTGGCGGTTGCTGGCGTACTTGCTCAAGATCTCGCCGGAAGTGTCGCGGGTCCGCACGTTCTTGCGCAAACGGCTCATGGACGAACCGCGTCTGGTCGCGGCGGAAAAGACGCTCGAACGCATGCTGCAAACGCTCGCCTCGGCGGGCTACGTGACGCTCGATCCGCCGTTGCCGCCGCCGCCCGAGACCCCGGGCGCTGTCAGCAGCGCCGAACCCTACGCGGCCCGGCTCGCCACGCCGACGCCGGCTCTCGACCAGCTTCTCGTCTTCCGCAGCGTGCATCCGCTCTACGGAGCGTTCTTGCTCAAGCACCTGGGCCTGGCCGACGCCAACGAACGTTTGCAGATTTTGGAAAGCGTGCTCGAAGTGCCGCGGGCGCTGTGGAAGGCCTTACGGGTTCCCGATGAGAACGAAATGCCGCCCGGCCCCCTGGCGCGCGAACGCATCGACGACGAACTCATTCGCCGTGGGCTGTTGATCGCCAAAGTCCCCAAGGCCGAAGGCGATGATGACGAAGAGGAAGAATGGGTGCCCTGGGAGGATCGACCCCCCGCTTTGGGCGAAAAGATGCGGCTCTTGTTCGACGCTCTGAATCCCGACGCGGGCGATGTGTCGGTGCAGCCGATCTGGGCGGCCGGCGAACTCCTCGCGTTCGGCGGCGAGTTCAACAAGTTCATTTCGGCGAAAGACCTCGTCAAGCAAGAGGGCATCGTCTTCCGCCATCTGCTACGGCTCATTCTCCTGTGCGAGGAATACCGCCAGGTGACCCCCGACGGCATGTCCCCCGCCCAGTGGCAGACGGAACTCCGCGACCTCGCCGACCGCTTAACCGCAAGTTGCCGCGCCGTCGACCCCGCCAGCACGGATGAGATGATCGAGAAAGCCCACGCCGCCGATGTCGTGGAAGGTGAAACGCCGGCGTCGCCGGGTTAGCGGATGGTTACATGCCTTGAGAGGATATGTTCTTAAATACTTTTCACCACAGAGACACCGAGAGCACAGAGAGGCGCGGAAGGCCGACAGATCGTCGAACGTGTTTTTGGCGAGAGAGGGGCGGAAAACCGGGATTGTCGCCGCGGCCTCTCTGTGCTCTCTGTGTCTCTGTGGTGAAAAAGTCTTAACTCGACCTCACGGAAGCCGTGCGCCCTTCCCAAAACTCATCGTGCTGTCGTTGGTAAGGTTGTCATGGCGATCCTTCTTTTTTCACGAGTTTAAGACGGATTCAATCGCCACGATATCCACGCGGATCTGCTGAGTCAATTCTTGCACCGACGCGAACGCGCGCGGCTCGCGCACTTTCGCGACGAAGTCGACGGCGAGTTCTAGGCCGTACAGGTCGCCCGTAAAATTGAGGAGGTGGATTTCGACGCTTGGGCTGGCGTCGCCGAAGGTGGGGCGGGGGCCGAGGTGGGCGGCGGCGTTCCACGATGCGCCCTGATGCGACACGCGTGCGGCATACACGCCGGGGCCGGGTGGGAGATTGCGGAGCGTCGTCAGGTTCGCGGTGGGAAAGCCGAGCGTACGGCCACGTTGGTTGCCCAGACCGACGGTTCCGAAAAGTCGGTACGGACTTCCCAGCAGTTCGTTCGCCTCCCGCACGTCTCCCGCCAGGAGCAGCCCGCGGATACGGCTGCTGGAAATCGGTTGTTGGCCGCGCAACTGGGCGTCGAGTAACGCAACGTGCATGCCCGCTTCGCGTCCCCAGGTTTGCAGCAGCGGCCCGGTGCCCGAGCGGTCTTTGCCGAACGCGAAGTTGAAACCCTCGACGACGGCGTTGGCGCGCAGGCCATGGCGCAAGATGCGGTCGAAGAACTCGCGGGCGGCGAGGTCCAAAAGAGCGGGCGTGGTTTTGAAGACGATGACGTGATCGGCGCCGCCGGCATGGAGCAATTCGCTGCGATAAGCGACGGGGGTGAGCAGCGGTTGACAGAGCTGCGGGCGTAAGATTTGGGCGGGCGGCGGATCGAACGTGACCGCCACCGCGGGTCCGGCCAGGCGTCGCGCCTGGCGGATGGTTTCGGTAAGCAGGGCGCGATGGCCGAGATGGACGCCGTCGAAATTGCCGAGCGAGACCGCACCGCTCAGGCAGGCCGGAGGGAACGCATCGTTCAGGGAATACGCGAAGACGGCCATAGGTGAATGTTTGAGGTGAGCCGCGACGCGCTTGCTGGAAATCTCCGCAACCGCGTCGCGGCGAACCGGGCCATCGTTAGGCGACGGCGTTCAGGGCCGCGAGCGCCTTGTCGTAATCGGGATGCGACGCGATTTCGGGCACGATCTCGACATAAGCGATCTTGTTGTTCTTGTCGACGACGAAAATCGAGCGGGCCAGCAGCGGAATCGGCAGACCCGTGGTGAGGACGCCGTAATTCTTGCCGAACGATTGATTGTGCAGATCGGAAAGGTTCGCGAGATTGGTGATCTTCTCGGCCTCGCAGAACCGCTTCTGCGCGAAGGGCATATCGAGGCTGACGGTGAAGCTGGCGACCTTATCGCCGAGGGCCGCCAGCGCTTCGTTGAACTTCTTGGTCTGCAGCTGGCAGACGCCCGTATCGAGCGACGGCACGACGCTGAAGAGCCGCGCCTTGGCGGGAGTCTTGGCGAGGGTCACGAGTTCGAGAGCGCCGCTGACGGCGGTGAAGTCGGGAGCGGCGTCGCCGACTTTGATTTCGGGGCCGACGAGAGTGAGGGGGTTGCCCTTGAAGGTCACGGTGCGAGCCATGCGGATTCTCCTGGGGTGCGATTCACGTTGAATGATGAGGAAAAGCTACGGAGGCGGCGGCGGGCGACAAGTGCGAAGATTCTCGTCGCCCTGTCCGTGCGTTCAGGATCCGCAGGCTGGGCCGCTTGCGTTTTGCGTGGTGTCCCCCTATCGTTGAAGTGCCCCCTTCCTTCGGCGGAATCCCTCATGCAACGATTTCTCCTCGCCGTTCTCCTTCTCGTTCCGCAGGCGGCTCAAGCCCAGAATCTCGCCAGCGCCAAGCTCGCGATGCAAAAGGGGAATTACGCCGAGGCGGAAGAGATTTACGCCGACCTCGCCAAGCTGCCGCAAAATGCGGGGTTGGTCGCCCTGGGGCTCAGCCAGGCTCTTGAGGCGCAAGGGCAATATGACGAAGCATTGGCGGCTCTCGATCCCGGGTTGAAGGCGGAGCCGGACAGTCCGGATTTGCT
>JBAXFO010000359.1:0-5511 GCA_037139885.1 Planctomycetota bacterium | reverse complement strand
ACGCGTCGGGCTTCCAGGGATGGCCTCAGAACCCGAAAATTTCGCTTGAACGACGCACTCCAAGAGTTTGGCCGGAGCGGAAGAGTTTGGGCATTCACAAAAAACACTTCTCTTCCCCGTTTCTTCCGGCGAACGAACTCGCTACTTTATCCCAAGACGATTCGAACATGGGGCCTCGATCAAGGAAACCCTCTCATGGCGAAAGACGCCAAAGCTCCCGATCTCGATACGCTCGCCATCAACACCATTCGCACATTGGCGATGGATGCTGTGCAAAAGGCGAATTCTGGGCATCCCGGAGCGCCGATGGGGCTGGCTCCGGTGGCGTATACGCTGTTTCAAAAGATCATGCGGTACGACCCGGCCGATCCCGCCTGGGACAATCGCGATCGCTTCGTGTTATCGAACGGCCATGCATCGATGCTGCTTTATTCCGTCCTGCATCTGGCGGGCGTGAAGGAGGCGGCGGGGAAATCGGCTCCCGCCGTGTCGCTCGACGATATCAAGCATTTTCGCCAGCTCGGCAGCAAATGCCCCGGGCATCCCGAGAGCCATCTCACGGCGGGGGTCGAAACGACGACCGGTCCGCTCGGCCAGGGACTTTCCAATAGCGTCGGCATGGCGATCGCAGGCAAATGGTTGGCGGCCCGCTACAACAAGCCCGGCTTCGAGCTTTACGATTTCGACGTTTATTCGCTCTGCGGCGACGGCTGCATGATGGAAGGCATTTCGAGCGAAGCTGCGTCGCTGGCCGCCCATCTGAAGCTCGACAATCTCTGCTGGCTGTACGACAACAACCACATCACTATCGAAGGCAAAACCTCGCTCGCCTTCAGCGAAGACGTGATGGCTCGCTTCGTCGCTTATGGTTGGCATGTCGTTCATCTCGCCGACGCGAACGACACCGCGAAACTCGAAACGCTTCTCAAAGAATTCAAGACCGTCAAGGATAAGCCGACGCTGATCGTCGTCGATAGCCACATTGCGTATGGAGCGCCGAAGAAGCAAGACACGGCCGGGGCTCACGGCGAACCGCTCGGCGAGGAAGAAATCCGGGCGACGAAGAAGTTTTACGGCTGGCCCGAAGACGCGAAGTTTCTCGTGCCCGATGGCGTGTACGAACTCTTCCAGAAGGGCATCGGCGCTCGCGGGGCGGCTTTGCGGCAGGAATGGCAGATCTTGTTCGCCAACTATCGCAAGCAATATCCCGAACTCGCCGACCAGATCGATCGCATGGACAATCGCGATTTGCCCGTGAACTGGGGCAAAGACATCCCCGCGTTCCCCGCCGACGCCAAGGGCCTGGCCACGCGCGAATCGTCGAGCAAGGTGATCAACGGCGTCGCCAAAGATGTCCCCTGGCTCATCGGCGGCGCGGCGGACTTGGCTCCTTCGACCAAGACGAATCTGGCCGGCGAAGCGTCGTTCCAGTGGGGTTCGTACGGCGGCCGAAACTTCCACTTCGGCATCCGCGAGCACGCCATGGGAGGCATCCTCAACGGCATGGCCCTCTCGAAGGTGCGGCCGTTCGGGGCCGGCTTCCTCATCTTCAGCGATTACGGCCGGGGCTCGATTCGCCTGGCCGCCCTCATGGGCGCGCCGGTGATCTATGTCTTCACGCACGATTCCATCGGCGTCGGCGAAGATGGCCCGACGCATCAGCCGATCGAGCAAATCGCGTCGCTCCGCGCCATGCCGGGCATGATCACGATTCGTCCCGCCGACGCCAATGAGGTGATCGAGGCCTGGAAGTACATCATGCCGCTGAAGCATCAGCCGGTCATTTTGGCGCTGTCGCGTCAGGCGGCGCCCACGGTCGATCGCACCAAGTTCGCCTCGGCCGCGGGGCTGCACAAAGGCGCGTATGTGCTCGCCGACGCGGCCGGCGGCGCTCCCGACATCATTCTCATCGGCACGGGCACCGAAGTCGGCCTCTGCTTGGAGGTCTACGAGCAACTGATTTCCGAAGGCGTGAAAGCCCGCGTCGTCAGCATGCCCTCATGGGAAATCTTCGAGGACTATTGCACGAAGAACCCGGACTACCGCGAGAGCGTGCTGCCCAAGAAGGTCACGGCCCGCGTCTCGGTCGAAATGGCCACGACGTTCGGCTGGGAACGCTACACCGGGGTCGACGGCGCCCGCGTCGGCATGCATTCGTTCGGAGCCTCGGCCCCCCTCAAAGACGTGCTCAAGCACTTCGGCTTCACGAAAGAAGCGGTTCTGGCCGTGGCCCGCGAACAACTCAAACCCCGCTAACGTGGGGCCAAATCGATGAACGTGTCCGAAAACCCCTGGAGCGCTTCTCCAGAGGTGTGTTAAGACGAAACCCCGAGGCAACCTCATGCCCGCCTTCCCGGTGGAACTCGATCGCGTCGCCCACAAGGCGCTCGAATTCGTCCCCACCGGCGCGACGCTCGGCCTCGGCACGGGCCACGCCGCCACGGCATTCCTCCACGCCCTCGGCGCAGCCAACCGTAACGTCCGCGGCGTCCCCACGTCTCAAGCCTCCGCCGACCTCGCCAAAGAGCTCGGCATCCCGCTCCTTTCCCTCGACGACACCCCCTCGCTCGACGTTGATTTCGACGGCGCCGACGAAGTCGATCCGGCCGGCAACCTCATCAAAGGTTATGGCGGCGCTCTTGTGCGTGAGAAGATCGTCGCCGCCGCCTCGCGCCAGTTCATCGTTCTCGTCGGCCCCGAGAAGATCGTCGCCCAACTCGGCCAGCGCGGCAAACTCCCGGTCGAAGTCGTGCCGTTCGCTCTCGGCCCATGCCTACGAAGTTTGCCCGGCCTTGGCTGCGAGCCCGTTCTGCGGATGGCGGACGGCAAGCCGTTCGTCACCGACAACGGCAACGTCATCCTCGATTGCCGCATCGCGCCGCTCGACGACCCGCACCGACTCGACGCGGCCTTGAGGGCGATTCCGGGAGTCGTCGGTACGGGTTTGTTTCTCGGCATGGCGAGCATGATTCTCGTCGGCCATGCGGATTCGGTCGAAGTTCGTACCATCGCTCGGTAAAATTGCCGTTCGCCCATTCACCCCAAGGGGAACCGACTCATGCCAACTCAATCGCCCTTGACGAAGAGCCCCGCCTGGAAGGCTCTCGAAGCCCACATCGCCAAGCTCCAACCGCTGCACCTGCGCCAACTGTTCGCCGACGATGCGACCCGCGGCGAACGCCTGAACGTCGAGGCGGCCGGCATCTTCCTCGATTACTCGAAGAACCGCGTCACCGACGAAACGATCAAGCTGCTCATCGCCTTGGCCGAGGAACGGGGCCTGCGCGGCAAGATCGACGCCATGTTCCGCGGCGACAAGATCAACATCACGGAGAACCGGGCCGTCTTGCATGTCGCGCTGCGGGCTCCGAAGACGGCCGCCATCGAAGTCGATGGCGAAAACGTCGTCCCGCTGGTGCATGCCGTGCTCGACAAGATGGCCGCCTTCGCCAAACGCGTGCGCGACGGCGAATGGAAAGGACATACCGGCAAGCCGATCAAGAACGTCATCAACATCGGCATCGGCGGTTCCGATCTGGGCCCCGTGATGGCGTATGAAGCGTTGCGGCATGTCAGCCGCCGCGACATGACGTTCCGCTTCGTCTCGAACATCGACGGCACCGATTTCGCCGAAGCGGTGCACGATCTGAAGCCCGAAGAGACGTTGTTCGTCGTCGCGTCGAAAACGTTCACGACGCTCGAAACCATGACCAACGCCGCCACCGCCCGCGATTGGCTGTTGAAGACTTTGGGCGACAAGGCGGCCGTCGCCAAGCACTTCGTCGCCGTGTCGACGAACGCCGAAGAGGTGTCGAAGTTCGGCATCGATACGGCCAACATGTTCGGCTTCTGGGACTGGGTGGGCGGCCGCTACTCGATGGACTCGGCGATCGGTCTGGCGACGATGCTGGCGATCGGACCGGAACTGTTCGAGGAGATGCTCGCCGGCTTTCATGCGGTCGACGAGCACTTCCGCACGACCCCCTTCGCACGCAACCTGCCGGTGCTGCACGGTCTGCTCGCGGTCTGGAACACCACCTTCCTGGGCGCCCACACGATCGCCGTGCTCCCCTATGACCAGTATCTGAAGCGCTTCCCGGCTTACCTTCAGCAATTGACGATGGAAAGCAACGGTAAATCGACCACGCTCGACGGCGCCCGCGTCGACTACCAGACCGGTCCCGTTTACTGGGGCGAGCCGGGCACGAATGGCCAGCATTCCTTCTATCAGCTCATCCATCAGGGCACGAAACTGATCCCGTGCGATTTCATCGGCTTCGGCCATTCGCTCAACGCGCTGGGCCGGCATCACGATCTGCTCATGGCGAATGTCTTCGCCCAGGCCGAGGCGCTGGCGTTCGGTAAAACCGCCGACGAAGTGAAGGCCGAGGGAACGCCCGATTGGCTGGTGCCGCACCGCGTTTTCGAGGGCAATCGGCCGTCGAACACGTTGTTGCTCGATCACCTTACTCCGGCGGCCCTGGGCAAACTCGTCGCCCTTTACGAGCACAGCGTCTTCGTGCAAGGCGCTCTCTGGAACATTGATTCGTTCGATCAATGGGGCGTCGAGCTCGGCAAGAAGCTGGCGATGCGCATCATTCCCGAACTCGAAGGCAAAGAGGAGCCGAAGCTCACGCACGACAGCTCCACCAACGCATTGATCCGCCGCTTCCGCAAGATGAAATCGAAATGACTCCGCGCCGCTTCGACAAGCGGCGGTTTTGACAATCTCACCGCGAGGACTTCACCATGCAACTGGGAATGATCGGTCTGGGCCGTATGGGCGCGAACATGGTTCGCCGGCTTTTGAAAGACAAGCACGAATGCGTCGTCTACGATGTTTCCCCCGAGCCCGGCAAGGCGCTCGCGAAGGAAGGCGCTATCGCCGCGTCTTCGATGGACGACTTCATCCAAAAGCTATCGAAGCCGCGGGCCATCTGGATGATGGTGCCGGCTGCGTTCGTCGACAAGATGATCGCAGACCTCGTGCCCAAACTCTCCGCGGGCGACATCCTCATCGACGGCGGGAATTCTTACTACATCGACGACATCCGCCGCGCCAAAGAACTCAAAGCCAAGAACATTCATTACGTCGATTGCGGCACCAGCGGCGGCGTCTGGGGCTTGGAACGTGGCTACTGCCAGATGATCGGCGGCGAAGACGCCATCGTCAAGTCGCTCGACCCGATCTTCAAATCGCTGGCCCCCGCGGTCGATTCGGCCCCGCGTCTGCCGGGCCGCGAGAAGGCGACCGGCACCGCCGAACACGGCTATCTGCACTGCGGCCCTTCCGGAGCCGGGCATTTCGTAAAGATGGTGCACAACGGCATCGAATACGGCTTGATGGCGGCTTATGCCGAGGGTTTCAACATTCTCCGCCACGCCAACATCGGCAAGGGGGGCCAAACCCACGACGCCGAAACGGCGCCGCTCCGCGATCCGGAACATTACCAGTTCGACTTCACCCTCGCCGATATCGCCGAGGTCTGGCGCCGCGGCAGCGTCATCCCG
>JBAXFO010000358.1:0-5515 GCA_037139885.1 Planctomycetota bacterium | reverse complement strand
CCGTCGTTTCGAGTTTGAGGATGCCTTGCTTGTAGGTGAAGATCGTCTCGACGAAATCGTTGAGCATTCTCCACTTGAGCTTGTCGGCGGGGTCTTTGGTCTTTTTGGCGATCAGTTCCTGGTCGGTTACTTTGTTGCCGCCGAGGGAGATGAGGTCGTCGATGGGTTTGCGGATCTTCTCGATGACCATGTGGAGTTTTGTGAGCCCCGTCATGGCGGGCTTGCGTTCTTTCTTGGAGATGGCCGCGTCAAATTCTTTGAGGGCGGGGGTCAGGCCCGTATCGGTGGTCGCGACCTTTTTGAGCGCGGCGCTGTAGTCGGCGGGGAGCGAACCCGACTTCAATTCCACCGCCACGGCGGCGACGAAGTCTTTCTTGATCTGTTCCCAAGTCGCAAGAATGCCGGCCATTTGATTCTCCTCGGCGAAGCGTGAAAGGAAACCCGGGAACATCCTATCGATTGCGGAGCGCGAATGAAATCGAGCTCTTCCAGTACCCTTCGAACGTCCTTTGCAAAACCGAAATCGCGACGAGAGACAAGGCGTGTCGCCAAGGCATGTCGCCCGGCGAGCGATTTCGTGGCGCGCACCAAATTCGTTTTGCGGCCGTGGCGGGAATGGGGTGTAATGAAGTCGTTCACGATTTCACGATTACGACCCGAGGAGACTCTCTGATGTTGCGGAAACGTTTGTTTTTGGCCGGCCTTGTCGGCTTGCTGAGCCTATTTCACGTGGCGATTCTCGAAGCCCAAACCGGCGAAAAGAAAGAGACGCCCAAGAAGACCAAGGAAGTTTGGACCGATGCGGCCGACGCCACGTTGCCGGTCGACTTCGCGATTCAGGGCGAGTATGTCGGCTCGATCCAGGGGGGCGAGAAGCTTGCCGCCCAGATCATCGCGCTGGGCAAGGGGACGTTTCAAGCGGTCGTTCTTCCGGGCGGTTTGCCGGGCGACGGCTGGGACGGCAAGAACAAGATTCTCCTCGAAGGACTCGTCGAAGGCGATGGCGCCAGCTTCAAACCCGCCAGCGGCAAACGCGGCTACATCAAGCAGAGCCCGCTCGAATTCTCCGCCACGTCGAAATTCCCGCCCGATGGGCATAAGGATTATACCGGGGCCGTGAAGGGCGGGGCGTTCGCCGGCAAGACCAACGACGGCAAGTCATTCGAGTTGAAGAAGACGACGCGTCAAAGCCCGACGCTGGGCGCCAAGCCGCCGGAAGGGGCGATTGTCCTGTTCGACGGAACTGACACCGCCGAATGGAAGGGCGGCCGGCTCGATAAGACGACCAAGCTTCTGAACACCGACGGCAGCGACATCTCGACCAAACGGAAATTTCAAAACTACACCGTCCATGCCGAGTTCATGCTGCCGTATCGCCCCGACGCGCGCGGCCAGGGTCGCGGCAATAGCGGTTTCTACCAGGTGAATCATTATGAGGTGCAGATCCTCGATTCGTTCGGCCTCGAAGGCAAGAACAACGAATGCGGCGGCGTTTACACCCGCGCCGAACCGAAGCTCAACATGTGCCTGCCGCCGCTGACGTGGCAGACGTACGACATCGACTTCACGAATGCGGTCGTCGAGAACGGCAAGAAGATCGCTCCGGCGAAGATGACCGCCAAGCTCAATGGCGTCGTGATTCACGACAACCTGGCCATCGCCGGCGTCACCGGCGGCGCCCGCAATGAACCGGAAGGCACGCCCGGCCCGCTTCTTCTTCAAGGGCACGGCAACCCGCTCCAGTTCAAGAACATTTGGATTGTCGAGAAGAAGTGAGCCGTGGCGCGAAGGGCCGGCGAACGCGAGTTCATCGGCCCTTCGCGGCTTGGGCGGCGGTTTCGACGTGGCCGACCTGTTGGAGCGACTCAGTAAAAAGGCGCAAGAACAAACGCGGAGCCAGGCGTTTGAGAAACCAGAGAACGCGAGCCATCGGAGTGATCACGACGATCGGTTGATTGCGCCGAATGCCGCGAATCGCGCGGGCGGCGATGCGCTCGGGAGTCGTCATGATCCAGGCGGACGGCGGCGCGGCATGTTGCGGGCTGCCGTCGCGATTGGCGGCTTCATAGATGTTCGTCGGCGCAAAACCTGGGCACAACGACGTGACCCCCAACCCCGTTCGGCCAAATTCCGCACGCAGCGATTCGCTGAGCCCTTGCAAACCAAACTTGCTCACGTTGTAGGCCGCTAATCGGCTCGTGGCGACAAGGCCCGCCAGGCTGCAGACGTTCAAAATATGAGCCTCCGCGCGCGACCGCAGCGACGGCAACAGTTCGCGAACGAATTGAATCGGAGCGAGCAAATTGACATCGAGCACGCGACTCCACTGCTCCTCGCTCATTTGCTCCGTCGGCCCATACGTGGCCACGCCCGCGTTATTGACGAGAATGTCGACCCCGCCCCGAGCGAGCACATCGGCGACGCATTCCGAGATCTCGGCCGACTGCCGCAGATCGCAGATCCGCGTATCGACATCGACGCCGAAGCGCCGCGTCTCTTGAGCGACCGCGTCGAGTCCAGGGCGATCGATGTCGAGAAGGATGAGATGCGTTCCCTCGTGCGCCAGGCCCAAGGCGAGCGCCCGACCGATGCCCGATGCCGCCCCGGTGATCAATGCCTTTTTGCCGCGAAGCGTCTTCATGGTCATCTCGGTATTCAGGGGCGCCGGTCAAGACTCGTCTCTTTCGTTATACGCGACCCAAAGCGCATGACAGCGGCTCTTGGGCGTCGTTCCCGAGGCGTTTGCGGTCCGTTTTCCGCTTGCTCGAGCGATTGTTCATGGGAAGATGAGAAACCGATCACCCTGCTCACGCTCCAAGGAGCGACATGATGCGAATGTTTCTGGCATTGATGGCGGCGTCCCTGCTCACGGCGGGCGGCGGCATGGCTCAGGAAAAAGCGGACAACGTCCCGCCGCCGGGATTCGTCGCTTTGTTCAACGGCAAAGACATGACGGGCTGGCTGGAACGGGGGAAGCCGCCCGTTCACTGGACGGCCAAAGACGGCGTGCTCGTCTACGACGGCAAAGGGGGCGATCTCTTCGGCGTCGATAAGTTCAGCAATTACGTTTTGCACTTCGACTGGAAAGTCGAGAAGAACGGCAACAGCGGCGTTTATCTGCGCGGCGGCAATCCGCAGGTCGAGATCAACGACGCCGATCCGCCGGCGAACAAAATCTGGAACGGCACCTCCGGCGGGCTCTATCCCGACAAGCCGCCGCTCAAGCGGGCCGCCAAGCCGACGGGGGAATGGAATCATTTCGAAGTGAGCGTCGACAAAGGCGTGATCACCATGCACACGAACGGCGAATTGACCATCGACGCCTTCAAGAAAGATTGGGGCAAGACCGCCAGCGGCGCGATCGGCTTTCAGAACCATGGCACGCCGGTATGGTATAAGAACATCTACATCAAGAAACGCGACGAATGACGTGTCGCGATTTTAAGCGGAGCCCTATGAGCGAATCTTCGCAAGTCGAACTCCCCGAAGGAGGTCCGGCGACCTCCAAGACGAACTGGGGCAAGGCGCCGCCGGTTCCGGAGATCCGGCAATTCTTGCAGGGGCCGCAGAGGCGCGGCTTCGAATTGGGCCGGGCGATCGGCATCTTCTTCGAGATCATGACCGGTTTCCGCAAACTGCACTTCGTCGGGCCGTGCGTGACGGTTTTCGGATCGGCGCGCTTCACGCCCGACCACGAGTATTACGTGCTGGCGCGGGAAGTCGGCCAGCGTCTGGCTCAGGCCGGGTTCACCGTCATGACCGGCGGCGGGCCCGGCATCATGGAGGCGGCGAATCGCGGCGCCAAGGAAGCCCAGGGCTATTCGATCGGCTGCAACATCGAACTGCCGCAAGAACAAAAGCCGAATCCCTACGTCGACCGCTGGGTGACGTTTCGGCATTTCTTCGTGCGGAAATTGATGCTCGTGAAATATTCGTATGCCTTCATCGCTCTGCCCGGCGGCTTCGGCACTCTCGACGAAGTGTTCGAAACCGCGACGTTGATTCAAACGCGCAAGATCAAAGATTTTCCGATCGTCATGATGGGCAAAGAATACTGGCGGCCGCTCCTCGAGTTTCTGCGGGGGCGGCTCGTCGAATCGAGGACGATCGACCCGATCGACGTCGATCGGATCCTGGTGACCGATTCCGCGGAGGAAGCCGTCCAGGCCGTCCGCGACGCGGCTCTCAAGCATTTCGGGCTGACCTACGGCCCGAAAATCCAACGCCGCTGGTTTCTCGGCGAATGACAAAGGCGGCCCGATCCCCACCGCGGCTCTACGACCACAATTTATACCCTTCCGGCGACCCGAAGATGCCCGCGAGGATTTGCTGGTCGGTCGCGCCGGCGTTGAGTTTGCCGACCCAGTAGGCGAGGCCGTCCGGGTCCGCGGCGTGTTTGAGGAAGGTGTTGTAATCGGCCTGGACGAGATCCTTGCGATATTCTTGCGAGATCAGGAATGCGGTCGCGACGCTCAGACGAGTGGCGCCGGCGTCGAGCTGGGCGACCCAGGCGTCGACTTCCGGCGTCGAAGCCACGCGGCCGAGCACATCGGCGTACAGCCCGATCACATAGCCGCGATTCGTGCTCCCCTGATCGACGAAGAATTCGTCCGAACTCGCCAAACCGGCCGCGACCTGTTCCAGCGTGCCGCCGGCGAGCAGCGTGCCGACCCAGTAGGTCTGGCCGCCCGCGTCGGCGGGACGATTGAGATAGTGCACATACATCGCATCGACTTGATCCGTCAAGTATTCCGTGCTGCCTTCAAAGCTCAAGATGATGAACAGCGCCAACGGCATCCTCGTCGACGGCAACGCCCACGACAATCTCCTCGGCGGCGATCCGGTGGTGTCCGTGCCGATGTAATTCATCGAGATGATATTGTTGTTGGCGCCGACGAGGGTGATGCCGTTGCCGCCGTTGCCGCTGATGACGTTCGATAGCTGGAAGCTGCTGTTGATCGTCGCCTGAGATGAAAACGTGTCGAGGCCGATCACGATGCCGACGACGTTGTTGCCATGAACCGAGTTGGAACTTGTGACGTTGAACAGCGGGCTGAGGCCGGTGTAATTGAGGTCGACCCAGTCGGCTTCGCCAAACGATCCATCGGTATTGCGGCGCACGCTGACAAAAGACCCCTGCACGGGGTTGGCGCCGCCGCCCAGTTGCACGGAATCGGCGCTCAGCGTGTAGACTCCCTTTTCGACGCTGCTGATCGATTCGAAATGCGTGATGATGTTGTAGCCGGTCGGGTAATTGAAGCTGGCCCAGTTTGTGAAGAGGCCCGTCGAGGAATCGTAATCGACCATGTACGCCTGGCCCAGCGGCCGCGACTGATCGTCGAAGTTATTGACCCCCGTGCCGAGCACGTCGCTGTAGCCGCCGCAGATGGTGTAGCTGGCGCCGCCGTTGTACCAGATGCCGTAGGCGGTGTTGCTGTTGGAACCGGGATAGACGACGTCGGTGAGGAAGGTGTTGTGGGCGATATCGTAAATATACGCATGGCCGGGGCCAAGC
>JBAXFO010000357.1:0-5515 GCA_037139885.1 Planctomycetota bacterium | reverse complement strand
CGACAGCGGGCCGCTTCGGCTCCTCGGCCTTGGTGCCCGTGGCCCACGCGAGGAATCCGCAAAGACTCAGGATCCCAGCGATAACTTGTGATCGAAACATGTTTACCTTCGCTTTCTTTGAAAAGGGTTACTTGGCCTTGGTTACGCCCGCATACGGATACTTCGACACCGTCTCCCACGCGAGTTTCTGCAAGATCGCGTTTTGCTCGTCGGTGATCCCGTCCGTGAAGTGGGCCTTCCAGCCTTTGGTTGCGTAGGTATTGCCACCAACCTGATCGTGGCCTCGCGCTCGGACAATTCAGGACGACCATTTGGCCGTGTTTTTTTTGATCGTTCTCGACGCGTTTCCTTCCCATGGTGTCGCGGCGAAGGCCGCGGAGTTCGTTGACTAACCGTTGAGCCCTGGGCGGCCCTTTGTCATGCGATGATCTTGTGCACAACATCGCCGGCGACATCGGTAAGGCGGAAGTCGCGGCCGGCGTGGCGATAAGTGAGACGTTCGTGATCGAGGCCGAGCAGATGGAGGATCGTTGCATGGAAGTCGTTGAGGTGGACTCCATCCTCGGCGACGCCGATGCCGTGGTCGTCGCTTTGGCCATAGCTGAGGCCCCCCTTGACGCCGCCGCCGGCCATCCACGACGTGAACACAGAACTGTGATGATCGCGGCCTTGTGTTTCGCGGTGTAGAGAAAACGGGGCGCGGCCGAACTCAGTTGTCCACACCACCAGCGTTTCGTCCAACATCCCGCGAAGTTTGAGATCCTTGATGAGTCCGGCGATCGGTTGATCGACGTTTCGCGCCAGGCCGATGTGGCTGTCGATGTTGCCGTGCGCGTCCCAGTTGCGTGACAAGCTAGAGCCGGAGTCAATCAACTCGATGAAGCGGACGCCGCGCTCGGCCAGCCTCCGGGCAACCAAACATTGCCAGGCGAAACCGTTATTGCTGCCGCGCGGCAGGCCGTAAAGTCGCAGCGTCGCGTCCGTTTCCCGAGAGACATCGAAGGCTTCGGGAGCCTCCGTCTGCATGCCGAATGCCGTTTCGAAGCTGCGGATGCGCGCGGCCAAATTCGGATCGCCCGGCCGCAGTGCAAGATGCCGGCGGCTGAATGCCTGCGCCAAGCCAAGTTCCATTTCCTGCAAGTCGGCTGCGGGCTGGCGGCGGCGGACGTTCGGCATCGGATCGGGGCCGGGCGTGACGTGCGTTCCCTGATGGCATCCGGGCAAAAAGTCGGACGACCACACCTGTCGCCCCCCGTAGGTCAACTCCGGCGCCAGCACGAGGTACGACGGCAAATTTCGATTTTCTGTTCCCAGCCCATAGCTCACCCAGGATCCGATGCTGGGCCGCGGAAACATCACGGAACCGGTATGGATGCCGAGCGTCGCCTCGACGTGATTCAAATGATCGTTGTGCATTGACCGAATCAGGCACAAATCGTCGACACACTGAGCGATATGCGGAAACAGTTCGCTGATCCACAGCCCCGATTGTCCATACCGCTTAAACGGCTTCTTTGGTGCGTTGAGATAGGTCGTCGCAGTCGCCTTGTCCGGTCCGAGAACACGTTGGATGTATGGAGGCAATTTAACAGTTTGATTGTGATCGGCGTACAGCCGCGGCTTGTAGTCGAACGTCTCGATGTGCGACGCGCCACCGGACATGTGCATGAAGATGACACGCTTGGCCCGCGGTCGAAAGTGTGGGGTCCTTGGCGCCAGCGGATCGGCGTCCTGCGCCAGCAACTCGGAAACGATGCCCGGCAATAGCAGCGAGCCGCCCACCAGCGAGCGGATAACCGTTCGACGATTCGCTATCATTATCGGGCTCCCGTTACATACCTGACTTTGTGCCACGCGACGGTGGGTCAATCGACGTACACAAACTCATTTCCACTCCACAGTGCACGGCTGAACGCCGACCATGATAACACTTCGACCTGATTCGCCGGCGTCTTCAAGGCGGTTAGGCGAGTGCGGTATTTCGTCAAAAACTCACGACATTCCTGTTGCTCCTCGGCGTCCGGCGCTCGATTCAATGCAAGCAGATAGGCGAGATGGATCCGGCCTGATTCGTCCTGCGTCTCGGCAAGAACTCGCTTGGCGAATGCAGCGGAAGCGTCATGAGCCAGCGGGGCGTTCAGGAAAAAGAGAGCCTGAATCGGCGTTGTGGTCGGCAAACGCACGGCGGTGCTGGCGTTGGGATCAGCGCCATCGAACTGAGAGAGAAACACGTCTTTGCGCGAGCGTTGCTGCATCAGATAGACGCTCCGCCGCTTCGTCGGGTAGTCGGCCGCGAACGGCTCGTGTTGCGTGAATGCCCAGGATTTGGAAGGAGGAAACGGATGCTCGCCGCCCGGTTGCTCATCCAAGAGTCCGCTCACGAAGAGCAGCGTGTCGCGAATCGACTCCGCATCGAGCCGGCGCGGAATGAATCTCCAGAGCAAAGCATTCGTTGGGTCAACCTTCGCGCTGACTTCGACATCAGCGCTGGCCATTTGCCAGGCACGCGACAGCAGAATCTGCTTGTGCATCGCCTTGATCGACCAGCCGCTCTCGATGAAACGGGCTGCGAGATAATCGAGTAATTCGGGATGGGTCGGCGCCTGGCCGCGCCTGCCGAAATCGTTGGGCGTCGCGACGATGCCTTTGCCGAAGTGATGTTGCCAAATGCGATTGACCATGACCCGCGGCGTCAGCGGATTTTTCGGGTCGGTCAACCACTCGGCCAATTCCAGGCGACCGCTTGCCGAGTAATCGGGCGGCAACTCCTGACCGCCGAGAACGGCGGGGAGCCGGCGCGGCGCCTCATCGCCGAGCTTTTCCGGTTCGCCACGCAGATGTATCTTGACGTTCGCACCTTTGCCGTCGGAGACGGCGTAGGCGTCCGGGACTTTCGGCGCTTGGGTTTGAAGGGCAGTGCGTCGGATTTTGGCCTCCGCGACCGCCTTGATCGCGGCCGCTGCGGCGAGAGCCCTCGCTCGTTCCGGACTGTCGGGCGGGGGAGTGATCGTCAGCTTTTCCGCAACCGACAGACGCAGTTTGCCGAGAGCGTGCTCATCCGAGTGGCGATGCTCGATCGTGACGACCAGTTTCGAACCGGCGGGAACGGCGAGTTCCGGCGCCACTTCGAATACCGCGACATGGGGCTTGCTGCATTGGGGTGACACGGCCCAGCCGCCGTCGTTCAGCGCGTTTTGGGCGGAGAAACCCGTCTGCTCGAAGTCGGCTCGGGCGGCAACGAACTTGACGGCGGTCGCCTCGGTCTGGCCTGCGGGAATGAACGACGCGGACAATCGGCTCACGACAAAATTGCCGTCGCGAGCCCGCCCCGCGCCCTTCGCCGGCAATGCGGCATCGGGCAATGCTTCCAGCCGCAGATAGCGTACCCGCACGGAATCGGGAATCAGAGCGTCAATGATATACTTGTCCTTGGCCAGTTTTCCGTTGACGAAAATGCTGCCATCGTCGGCGATCTTCGCGGTCGCACCGGCCTCGCTACGGAAAGCAGTCGGGATCAGCGGCCGTCCTCCAGCGGTCAGTTGTTGCAGAGCGTCCTGCTGGTCCTGTTCCGCCGGTTGCTGGAGTTGCTTGGCGTCCACTCCTTTCTTTGCCTCGGCTTCCGCCGCTTCCAGCTTTTTGATCTCCGCGTCAATCGCCGCCAATTTTTCGCGATGCCCTTTGAGCTGAATTTCCAGTTCGTCCGACACGAGGGGCACGAACTGATCCTGCTTCGTGCCGACTTCGCCTCCTGGGTAGGGAAAGCGGGTGCTGCTGAAAATCCCGTAAAGGCCGTAGTAATCCTTCATCGAGAACGGGTCGAATTTGTGATCGTGACAGCGGGCGCACGATAGGCTGTGCCCGAGAATGGTGCGGCCTATATTGTCGATCGTGTCTTCGTACATCAGGTGAAATACTTCTCCGTCCCCCCCGTCGCGTCCGTTGCCGAAGCGCCGGCAGACGGCGAGATAACCGGTGGCAACGATGCGCTCGTTTTTCTCCGCTGCGTTCTTGCTGACCATCAGGTCGCCGGCGATCTGCTCACGCAGGAATTGGTCGTACGGCAGATCGCGCTGGATGGCGCGGATGACCCAATCGCGATACCGATGCGCCTGTGGCACCGGAAAGTCTGCAGCGTTGCCGCTGGTGTCGGCATAACGAGCCAAATCCAGCCAGTGTCGGCCCCAGCGTTCGCCATAGCGCGGCGATTCGAGCAACCGATCAACGACTCTCTCGAAAGCACGCGGAGACTTATCGGCGAGAAACGCCTCCATCTCGGCCGGCGTCGGCGGCAACCCCGTCAGATCGAACGTGACGCGGCGCAGCAGCGTCCGCTTTTCCGCATCGCCCACCGGTCGAATGCCTGCTGCTTCCAGGCTCGCCAAAATAAAGTAATCGACCCCGGTTCGCGGCCAGGCGGCGTCCTTCACCTTCGGCAACGACGGCTCCTTGACCGGCTGAAACGACCAGAACTTTCGGTCTTCTTCGAGGGGCATCGGCGCCTTGACAGTTGTCCCCTGACGCGGATCGGGCGCTCCCATCTTGACCCACGCGACCAGGTCGTCGATTTGCATCGCCGTCAGCTTCTGCCTGGGCGGCATCTGTAAATCTTTATCGATGCGCCGCACCGCTCGAATCAGCAAACTTTTCTCCGGCTCGCCGACCACCAGGGCCGGCCCCGACGTGCCGCCTTTCAAGAGGCCGTCGCGCGTATCGAGGAGCAGCCCTCCTTTCTTTTTCTTGCTCGCCGTGCTGTGGCATTCATAGCAATGGTTGACAAGCACCGGGCGAATGCGCCTCTCGAAAAATTCGAGCGGGGCGGCATCCTGGGCGCGCGCCAATTCGGGCGTCAAAATGCCAGCCGCGACCAGCGAGATCGCCACAATACGGTCCACGAATAGCGCCTCGCGCAACCGAAGGTTGATAATAATCGGATTACTCCGCCCCACTGCACCAGCTTGATCGTGGCCTCACCGACAGGCGAGTCCAGGACGACCTTTTCGGCCCTGTTTCTCGTTGATCGCATCGACGAGTTTCTCCAACCCATCTTTCCCAGATGAACGCCTCTGGGAACACGAATCGGCTGTGCTGTGATAGATTACCCCCCATGACGGGCCGCCTGCAACGAGTTTCTTGCCCGAATGATGTCTCGACCATAGTCGAACAGCCCCCAAGCTGCCGCTCCAAGCGTCTTTCGGCCCCGGAAACGTCGAGAACGGCTCCACAGACGTACCGCAATCCCTCGGCAATTGCCGACCAGGATCCGCGGATCGAATTCGCGAACACCATGAAATCGCGATGAGCCTTACCCCGAGCCGCCTGCCAGCCGCAACCGCCCGATGCGGTTCAGAATCGCGGCGAATAACTTCCGCGGCACGGCTACCTCCGCCAACTGTAAAGAGGATGGACTTCGCGTGGCGGACCACCTTGGCCCCGATCTTGATGAGTTTCTCCCGCAGTGTTGTCAGCGTCCAGCCCCGGACCGACTTCGGGAGTACCAACTGCCGCAAGAAGTTGG
>JBAXFO010000356.1:0-5523 GCA_037139885.1 Planctomycetota bacterium | reverse complement strand
CTCCAATAGATTGAGTTTACCCTTGCTGGGCACGCCGAACAAGGCGTTGATATCGAAGCTTCGTGTTGTTTGATGAAGGATCGCGAACTGTTCTTCGACAATTCCGATGCAATCGACGGTCCCGCGCGGCCCTTGGTTGAGCGACTTGCGAGCGCGCTGAACTATGAACTGTATGAGAGCTGAGTCATTTCTGAAGTCACAGGCGTCAGGCACGTGCCCAGCGTCGTGTCAGAAATGCAGCGTCCCCAGATCGCTACCGAGGATGATTCCCATGCGAAGTCAATTCACTCTTCAATACTGGCAGGATGGCGCTTATCTTGTCGAAATCATCCGCAAGCAACTTGGTCTGGAAAGCGAATCGCGCCACGAGTAGACCCTGTCCATGACCCCAACACCCGACGACCTGTCGCAATCCTTCACCGAAGTCCTCGGTCCCGCGTGGACCGACGAACTGCCCGATTTCATCCCGGCTCCGGAACCGGTCGCCGCCGAACCGAAGTCGCCGCCGCCGCCGCTGCGGATCGTGGAGGCGTTGCTCTTCGTCGGCGGCTTGCCGCTCACAGTCGCGCGGGCGATGAAGATCATCCGGGGCCTGAGCGAGGCCCAGTTCGGAGACGCCATCGACGAGCTCAATCGCTGTTATCGGCGCCAGAATCGTCCTTATACGATTCTTCCCCAGGGCGAAGGCCATGTGCTGGCGCTGCGGCCGAAGTTCTTGCCCCTTCATGAAAAGCTGCTCGGCGGCGTTCGCGAAGCACGCTTGTCGACGGCGGCGGTCGATGTCCTCGCTCTGGTCGCCTACCGGCAGCCGACGACGAAGAACGAGATCGACAGCCTGCGCGGCGCCGAATCTGGGCCCATCTTGAAACAACTCGTTCGCCGCGGTCTTGTCCACGTCACCGATCGGGGCGACACGCATCAGAAGGACGTCATGTACGGCACCACATCCCGCTTCCTCGATATGTTCGGCTTACAATCGCTCGACGATCTCCCCAAAACTCAAGACCTCGGCGACCTTTGACTCGCTTCCGGATTTGGCGTCGCGCCGGCCCGATACAATGCCGACAGACCTTCCCCGTCCCGGGAGCGGACGAATGCTCGTAGCGGATCTCGTTGCCGGGCTGTTGCCCGACTGGCTTCTCGGTTGCGCTGTGACGCTAGTTGTCGTTTTGGCGGCGGGCTCAGCGTTGGGCTGGTTTCGTGCGCCGCGCCGCCTTCGCGAACTCGAAGCCGACGCCAAGAGCGTCGACAAACAATTGTCGGCCGCCCAGCGAACGATCGAGCAAACGAAGATTCGCCACAAGGCTCTCGTGCAATCGCTCGAAGAACAGCGTGAAGCGGCGGAAACGCTTCGCTCCCAACGTGTCGGCGACGAAGAGATCTTTCAACGCTGCCAGACCGAACTGCACGCCCAACAAACGCGGCTCGTGGAAGTCGAGCGCGCCGTCGAGGCGCTCAAACGCGAGAAGACGCGCTTGTTCGCGGCCGGTCGCAAGGCGTTCCTCAACTGGCGGGCCAGCGAACGGCAGATGCAAGCCCTGCTCGAACAGGACGGGATGTCGTGGCAACAAGCTCCCCGCGAAGCCGTGCCCCTTTTTCGTCCCCTCGCCCAGCGGCAGGCCCCGATCGTCGCCATCATGAACCTCAAAGGCGGCGTCGGGAAAACCACCATCACCGCCAACCTCGTCTACGCCCTCGCTCAGCGCGGGCTCCGCGTCTTGATCGTCGATCTCGATCATCAAGGGAGCGCCAGCGGGCTTTGCCTGAGCGCCGAACAAATCGCCGACGGCGGCAAACTCGTCAACAACGTTCTCGATGCGAGCGCCCATCCCGCCCAGGCCGCGTTTGAGAATCTGCAACCGATCGAAGCGTTGCCCGGTTGTTTCTGTCTGGCCGCGTCGCCCCAATTGTTGCCGCTCGAAGAACGGCTCAAGGCGCAATGGCTCCTGCGGCGCGACGGGCCCGATGGCCGCTTTGTGTTGCGCTCCGCTCTGCACGATCCGCAGGTTCAAGAGCGCTTCGACTGGATTTTGATCGATTGCCCGCCGCGCCCGACGGCCGCCTGCGTCAACGCCTTGGCCGCGGCCGACTTCGTCGTCGCCCCGACGATCCTCGATAAAGTCTCCGCCGAAAGCCTGCCCCTCATGCTCGGCTGGCTCCGCGTCTTGAAGGGAAACAACGTCTGCCCCGATCTCGAAGTCCTCGGCATCATCGGGAATTGTACGCACTGGAAAAACAAGCTCACCAATCGCGAGAAAGATGTCTGGGAACGCTTGCAACGCCTGTGCGGCGACGCCTGGACCTCGCCCATCGAGCCGTTCGCCACGTTCATTCCCGATAAAAGCACCTTCGGCGAGGCGGCCGAGCGGCGCGTGTTCGCAGCGTCGCTCAAAGATATCCGCCCCATTTTCGCAGACCTCGCGAACGAATTTCTCCAGCGACAGGGAAAACCATGAATGTCAGCAACGTGCAATCGCTTCTGCGCAATCAGGCGTCGTTCTTGGCCGATGCGGGAGCTGCCGCCAAGCTCGTCGGCGATTTCCGCAATGTCGCCGACGGACTCGAAACGTTTGCCGACATGAAGCTCGAGGAGCTTTTCGAGTTGCTGAAGCAAGCGCACGACTATCGCACGACGGGAATTCTCCCAATCAAGGCGGGCAAGCCGAGAGCCGCCAAGCCCGACGCCAGCGCCGTCATCGCGGCGGCGACGCAATCGCTGCGCGATCTCTTCGACCGTGCGCTCGAACCCGATTTCTCGTTCGACGCCGTGGAGGGAGCCTTGAAATCCGTTGGCAAGATGACCGTGCCGCAGCTTAAAGAGGTGGCGCGCGGTTTCGAGATTGCGAACGTGCCGGCGAAGAAGGCCGATATTCTGGCGGCGCTGGGGCAGAAGATCAAAGATCGACGTGAGATGCACCAGCGCAGTCAGGTGAATTGAGCGATTCGCGAATCATCCGATTTCGCCGGGATTCGCTGGACCTCATTCCAGAATTTGAGGCTCGCGGCGGAAGGGGCCGCTTTTGCCGCCGGTCTTTTCTTCCAGACGGATGCGGTCGATGGTCATTTCTTTGTCGACGGCTTTGCACATGTCGTAAACCGTCAGGGCTGCAACGCTCACGGCCGTGAGGGCTTCCATCTCGACGCCTGTTCTGCCGAAGACGCGGACGGTCGCTTCAATCACGAGTGTCGCGTCGTCGGCGAAAGCGAAGGCGACTGTCGCCGATGTGATGGGAAGCGGATGGCAGAGGGGGATCAAGTCGCCGGTTCGTTTGGCGGCCATGATGCCGGCGAGGCGGGCGACTTCGAGAACGTCCCCCTTGGCGTGGCCTCGGTCGCGGATGAGGCGAAGCGTGGCGGGGGCCATGACGACCCGGCCGCTGGCGCGGGCTTCGCGCAGGGTTTCGGGCTTCTGGCTGGTGTCGACCATGCGGCTGGCGCCGGTGTCGTCGAAATGGGTCAGGTCGGACATAATCCCTGGCGCGTTGGAAACAACGCGCCGTCCCATGAGGTTAGCGGCGGTTGAGGGCGCCGCCGACCATGAAATGGACTTCCGCGCTGGCGCGCACGATCAGGCTGCCGGTCGCTTCGTTGAAGGTGACGGTGCCCGGACCAGCCGGAGCCCAGTAATTGGGATCGACCGAAGTGCGGACCATTTCGGAGATCGTCGCGCCCATGGTCTGGGCGAAGCTCGGCGTCACGCCCGGAGTTCCCGGCGGGAAGACACCCGGAGCCACGGGAACGAGATTGCCGTAAGGACCGACGATGAACTGCGGCTGCGGAATCGCCGGCGTCACGAGATCGCGAACATTGTAGACGCGGACGACGGTCGTCTCACGCGCTCGCTGCACCGTCACGACGTTGATCCCCCCCTCCGACACGATGTACGACAGGCCGCGATCGCCGAGAATTTTGCGCAGGGCGGTCCGGACCGAGATCTTGGCGGCGATCTTGAAATTCACCGGGTCATCGTAATCGACGTTGGCTTCCTTCATCGACTGGGCATCGGGAATAATCACGAGGCCGGTTTTTTGATGGATGTAGTCGAGAGCGGCGCGGAAGTTCATGCCGGTGAAATCGCCCTCGATCGTGGAACCGAGGGCCGTCATGACGGCTTCTTCCTTGGGATTGAGAGCCGTCGTGCGGCGTGCGGCGATGTCCTTATGCGCGGCGTTGAAGGCCATGTCGCGGTCGGTCGGGACCGAAGAATTTTGAATGCCGGTGAAGACGCCGTTAAAGCCGGAGGCGCGGTTGTCGCGAGTCTCGCTCGATTTCGCAACCGATGACTTCTGTCTGTCGAAGAAATTGCGGGCGACATCGGCGGGCCCGGCCGCGGGGGGATTGGCCGGTTGCGTCGAGCCGGGGAAGGTCGCCGGCAGAGGAGTCGTGCCGCCGACCGCCGCAACGCCGCCGGGCTGGGGAGCCGTGAGCGGACGAGGCGGAACGGCCGTGACCGGCATGGACGAGAGTCGACTTTGCAAGCGGCGGCTCAGATCGGCGCGCATGGCGTCGCTCAACCCGGGGGCGGCTTTGACTTGTCCGAGAGTCGATTGCAAGGTTTCGCGCGCAGCCGCGGGATTGTTGCGTTCGAGACGGGCGGCAGACTCGAGAGCGGAGGCGACATCGCGCGTCCACTTTTGGCCGAGAAGTTGTTCGCGTTGGCGGAATTGGTCGAGATCGTCCGCGAAAACCGCGGAGGCCGACAACGTGAGAATACTCAGGGATAGAACGAGACGTTTCATCGAGGCTCCTCCTTGCAGGTGGGCCCACACTTTCCCACCTTTCAACTTACCCCTTCGGAGCAAGGCGTGCCATGGAAAAGCGAAAACGTAGCAGGGGAACGAGGGAAGCTCGCCGGTCAAAATCGCGGGATCGGCGTGAATTGCCGGACCGGATGAGTTTGCCCAGAATGCCGGCGGTTGATTATCGTCCGGGATCGCGGCGCGGCGGATAGTCGAGCCGTTTCACGAACGCACAGGCCTCGGCGACGCCGTGCTCGCGGTCGATGCCGGCGTCGCTCCATTCGACGGCGAGGGGGCTGACATAGCCGATGTCGTTGAGAGTGCGGATGACATTTTCCCAATCGACGCCGCCGTGCCCGGGGGCGCGAAACTCCCAGCCGCGCCGCGGGTCGCCGTGCGGCAGATGCGAACCGAGCAAGCCGTTACGGCCATTGAGGCGAACCGAGGCGTCCTTGATGTGGACGTGGAAAATGCGGTCGGGAAAGCGTCTCAAGAATTCGCACGGATCGATGCCCTGCCAGTGAAAATGGCTGGGGTCGAAGTTGAAGCCGAACTCCTCGCGGCCATCGAGAGCGTCGAGCGCCATCTCGGCGGTGACGATGTCGAACGCGATCTGGCCGGGATGAACTTCCAGGGCGAAGCGAACGCCGGCTTCCTGGGCGACATCCAAAAGCGGATTCCAGCGCTGGGCGAAGTCGGCGAAACCTTCGCGAACTTGCTCGGGCGTGTGATGCGGATACCCCATGACCCCCGGCCACAGCGACGACCCCGAAAAGCCCGAGAC
>JBAXFO010000355.1:0-5524 GCA_037139885.1 Planctomycetota bacterium | reverse complement strand
GGCAAAAGCACAACGCTTTACAGCGCCCTCAACGAGATTAAAGACGAGACGCTGAAGATCATCACCGTCGAAGATCCGGTCGAATATCAGCAAGCGGGCATCAGTCAAATTCAGGTGCATCACAAGATCGGTATGACGTTCGCGGCTTCGCTCCGCAGCATCTTGCGTCACGATCCGGATGTGATTCTCATCGGCGAAATGCGCGATCTGGAAACCGCCGAGAGCGGCATTCAGGCGTCGCTCACGGGGCATCTCGTCTTTTCGACGCTGCACACGAACGACGCCCCCAGCGCGTACACGCGTTTGATCGATATGGGGATCGAGCCGTTTTTGGTGTCGAGCACGGTGGAAGGGGTGATGGCGCAACGTCTGGTGCGGATCATTTGCCCCGATTGCAAGGTTGACTATGAACCTCACGCGAGCGAGTTGCCGATGGATTTTCCGGGGATGGCGCAAGGGACGCCGCCGAAAAAGCTCTGGAAAGGCCACGGCTGCCGAAAATGCCATCAAAGCGGATTTCGCGGCCGCCAGGGCATTTTTGAATTGATGATTTCGAGCGATGCGATTAAAGATCTCGTCGTGAAACGCACGAACGCGAACGACATCCGCCAGATCGCCCTCAAAGAGGGCATGCGCACCCTGCGGCAAGACGGCTGGCTGAAAGTGCTCGAAGGGCGGACGACGATTGAGGAAGTCGCACGCGTGACGGCGGCGGATGTGGGTTGAGGGATGTGGGCTATTGAGATTCCGCGGACGGGTCAAAGGATGAGTGATAGGCATTACGATCTCGCGAACGACGATCCCGACAGCGCTTACGGCAAGTATTGGGATCTTGGTTGCCGAGATCTTGCGATTCTCTTGGCATGCACTTTGTGTAGCGATCGGGCAAACGAGGCGGATCTCCATCGATTCGCTTGTTTGGTCGCGGGTGAGTTTCTGCGTGATAAGCTCACCGATCCGGAACTGATCGACGCTCTTGCGGCTTTGACGGCGTTCACGGCAGGCGAAGCGGACCGAGCATCTCTCGAAAGGACAAGACGGCCCGTTGCCGCCTTGATTAAACGCCTCAATCGTGAGCAAGCGCCGACATCGCGTCTTTTTTTGGCATATGCCGTGGAATCAGCAATCTCTTTGCGCAAATGGGGAAAGTGGGCGGAGGGGTTCGTCTTGAGCGTGGAGACCGCTTTGGTGACAGTTGATCTTCAAGTCGAGCCGAATGTCGGGAATACCGCGATACGAGCTCGGCGAGCGCGATGGATGGCTCCAAAACTCATCGATATCATTTTGAAGGAATTCAAATTCTTCAGCGCTGCGGAATGGGCGAATGCGGTCAAGGCTCGCTATCGATTCGACGACCCGCGGTTGAAAGTGACTTATGTTCGCATCGAAGATTTATTCATTCGACTAACATTGGAGAAACAGACGCCGGACGCTGCGACCAAGCTCCAGTTGGACGCATTTCAGAAGGTGCAACACCGAGAAACGGTCACTCAGGATGATTTACAGCCGTTTGTCGAATCGCTGAAGACGCCTGGGGCACATCGTTGGGCGGTTTTTATGCTCATGCCCATGGCACAGTTCTTCGAAGCCGCTCAGAAAATTCTTCTCGATCTGCTCGATGATCCAAGCGGCAAGGTTCGCTTCGATGCGATCAGTAATTTCTCTAGTCGGATGAAGTATCCGCGAGAATTTATCGTGGCATTTTTGCGTAAAGCATTGGACGATCGGAGCGCGAAAAACCGAATCTTTGCCGCGCAAGGTTGCGAGCATTTCGACTGTAAGGAACTGCTTCCTCAGATCGAGGATCGAGCGCAAACCGAAAAGACTGAGAAGGTCAAAGTGAGTATGCGGTCATGTGCCGCGATGGTCCGACACGGATTTTCAGTCTCGGATGGGGCGAAAGAGGATGAGGTGAGCATCAGCTTTCCCAAGGCAGATCACTGGACGTGTATTTTGGTGAGCCGCGTGCAATATTCGTCGATGACTTTCGACGAAGTGAAACAGTTAGTCATACGCTGTCAGAATGACAAATACGGAAAACTATACCCGCTCGAAGGCGTAGATGATTCGATTTATCCCGACGCGATGGCCCCGGTGATCGGATAACATAAATGAGGAGACGGCAAGATGGCGTCCGACGAATTGATGCACGAGGCAGACGATGGAGCATGCGTTTCAATTTGTCGACTCCGAGTTGCAGCGGCGACTTGTCGCGGAGTTCGCGAAACGGGGAATCGCTCATAGCGTCGGCCCTGCCGGCGACGTGCGCTTTGCCGACGATACTCAAGACGTTGTCGAGAACGATTTGATCTGCGAGATTCGAGAAAGCGTGTTTGCCGCTTGGCAAATCGTCACATGCCCGGAGGCGGATGTCGGCGCGTATCGGGCATTCATGTCGACCCACGAGATTCCGTTTCGCGAAGAAATCAGCGATGGCGAACGATGGTTTTCGATATCGCAGGACAGTCGCCCGCATTCTTGGAACATCGAAGCATCCGCAACGGCGAAAACGACAAGGAGCGTAGACTCTCTAAATGCCTGATTTCACCTACGAAGCCCTGGCCGGCACCGGTCAGCGAACCTCCGGGACGCTGACAGCGGGGAGCGAGCGCGAAGTGCTCACGATGCTCGATTCGCGCGGCCTCTTCCCCGTGCGCGTCGTGCAGACGCAGAAGGCGGGCGCGGCGGCATGGCGGAGCGGTCGGGTGTCGACGCGCGTCGTCGCGGGCTTCTTTTCGCAGATGGCCGATTTGCTGCGTTCGGGCGTGCCGCTTTTGCGCAGCCTCGAAATTCTCGAAAAACAATCGAGCCAGGCGAAGCTTCAAGAGATCATTCGCGACGTGCACATGCAGGTCGCCGACGGCAACAATCTCGCGGATGCGTTGGCCCGGCATCCGGGCGCGTTCAACGAACTGGCGGTGAGCATGATCAAAGCCGGCCAAGAGGGCGGCTTTATCGAAGACGTCATGGAACGCATCGCCATCTTCAGCGAACATCAAGAAGACATGAAGGCCAAGGTCATCGGCGCCCTGGCGTATCCGGTCTTCCTCATGATCGTGCTCGTCGTGGTGCTCAATGTCGTCGTCATCTTCGTCGTGCCGCTGTTCGGGCCGATGTTCAAACGGCTCGAAGAAAAAGGCGAACTGCCGGCGCTCACGATCGGCCTGATCGCGGTCAGCGAGTTCATGCAGACCTACTGGATGATCGTCGTCGGCGTCGTGGGGGGGGCGTTCTACTGGCTCTATCAATGGTCGAAGACCGATACGGGGCGTTACCGGCTCGACGCGTTTCGACTGCGGATGCCGCTGGCCGGGTCGGTTTATCTCAGCTTCGCCCTCTCGCGGTTTACGCGCATTCTCGGCACCCTGCTCCACAACGGCATCCCCATCTTGCAATCGCTGCGGATCGCCAAAGATTCCACCGGCAATCGCGTTCTTTCCGAGGCCATCGATCGGGCGGCCGACAATATCACTGCGGGCGATTCGCTGGCCAAGCCGCTGGGGGAATGCCCTTATTTCCCGCGCGACATCGTCGAGATGGTCGCGGTCGGCGAGGAAAGCAACCAGCTCGAGAAGGTGTTGCTGGATGTCGCCAATGGCCTGGAGAAACGCACGAATCGGCATCTGGAGTTGTTCGTGCGCTTGCTCGAGCCGATCATGCTGCTGGTGATGGCCGGCGCGATTTTGGTCGTGGTCGCGGGCCTGATGCTGCCCGTCTTCAAGATGAGCCGGGCGATCGGTTAACCTTGCCTCGCCCCAAAAGCCCGCCCCCCGCCCCGTGCGCTTCTCATGGAACCTTAATCGCACGCCCCGTTAAACTGTTAAAAGGAAGAGTCCGCTTTTCGCAGGAGAGACCCCATGAAGATTCGGAAGCAACGAAATCGACGAGCGGCGTTCACGCTCATGGAAATGATGGTCGTCGTGGCCATCATCGTGGCCCTCGCGGGCATCGGCATTTTCTACATGGCCGGCCAGGCGGAAGAAGGCAACAAGACCAAGGCGAAGGCGGATATCAAGAACTTGACCTCGGCCGTGACCGCGTTCAAGCTCAACCATCCCGATATCGGTTGGCCGCAAGATTTGCAGTCGTTGCTGCAGCGCGACGATCAAGGCCACGGCCCCTACCTGACGTCGGCGGAAAGTCTGATGGACCCCTGGAATCGCCCCTATCAATACGACGCCGGCGGCAGCCGTAACAACGGTCTGCAGCCCGATATTTACACGACGATCCCCAACGGCCAGGGCATCATCGGCAACTGGTCGATTCGCATTGTGAAATAAGTGTAGGCCGATTTCGCCGAAATCGGCTTTGTCCCATGCGCCATCGCCACTCGTTTCTGACGCATCAAGAGCCGACCTCGGCGAGGTCGGCCCACACGGGATACCGCATGCGACGCTCGGGTTTTACGCTCCTGGAATTGATGCTGGTGATGGCGATCATCGCGATCGCGGCGGGGATCGCGATTCCCGTCGTCGATTCGATGATGCATCCCAATCAGGTGAAGGCGGCCATCGACGCGGTGCGGGCGAACTGGGAGCAGGCGCGCAGCCGGGCGATGGAAGAGGGGCGGCCGTATCGCTTTTCGGTCCAAGAAAACGGCGGCGCCTTCCGCATCGAACCCGATGATGGCGACATGAACAACGAAAAGGGCTTCATCATCGACGGCGAACTTCCCGAAACGTGTCTGTTCGTCGACGGCGGCACGGGCATGATCGACGCATCGGCGAAAGCGACGTCCGGCGGGGCCTACAAGACCGTCGCGGTTTTTCTGCCCGACGGCACCGCTCGCGACGATGCGGATCTCTCCTTCGGTCGCCCCGGCTTGGCCCGCGTGACATTGCGGTTGCGAGCTCTGACGGGGCACGTTTCGCAGCCCAAGGAGAAGACGCCGTGACGATCGCCCTCCGCGCCCCCGTTCGCCGCACCGCCATCACCCTTTTCGAAGTCGTGGTGGCGATGGCGATTTTCACGCTCACGCTTCCCGCCCTCGTGGCTCTCGTGCAAATCGGCGCCCGACGCGCCGTGGAATCCTCGCAACTGGCGCGGGCGAGCATGGAATGCCGCAGCAAACTGGCGGAGGTGACGGTCGGCGCCGAAGCTCTCGACGGCACCGACTGGACGCCGCTGCTCGACGCTAACTGGTACTGGAAGCTCGAAGTCGCCGGCGGCGCGGTCGACGGGCTGAATCAGGTGCAAGTCTCGGTGAAGTTCGATGACGGCGCCAATCCCGTACGCGTGACGCTGAGCCAAATGGTCATCGACCCCGCGAACCGCGGCAGCACGCAAGACCGGGCGATTCTTTCGAGCCTCGCCAACAACCCCGGCAGCAGCGGATCCTCGAACGCCGCCGATCCCGCCGCGACGGCAGGGTCGACGGACACGGGAGCCGCGGCGCCCGCAGCCACGCCGGCTCCCGCCCCAGCGCCTGCCGCGCCCGCAGCGGGTGCAACTCGCGGCGGCGGAGCAGGAGGCGGGACGGGCGGCGGCGGCGGCATGGGCGGCGGTTCGGGAATGGGTGGCGGCG
>JBAXFO010000354.1:0-5528 GCA_037139885.1 Planctomycetota bacterium | reverse complement strand
GTTGGCGGCCCGGTCTGGACGCGCTGCGCAGCGCCCCGGGACGCAAGGCGATCAAGTATCACAACATCACGCCCCCAGAGTTCTTCGCCGGCATCAACGACGACTATGTCATCACGTGCCGCCAGGGCCGAGCTCAATTAGGCGATCTGGCGAAGATCGATTGCGACGTGTTTCTGTCCGATTCGCATTACAACCAGCAGGAATTGATCGGCGCGGGCGCCAGCGCGGAGCGGAGCCGGGTCGTGCCGCCGTTTCATCAAGTGAATCTCTTGCACGAAGTCAGCGAAGATTCGGCCACGCTCGAGCGTTATCGGGATGGGCGAACGAATATCTTGACCGTCGGCCGCGTCGCCCCCAACAAGGGCCATCTCTTCGCCCTGGAAGCGTTCGCTCGCTATCAACGCGTTTACGATTGCCGCAGCCGACTGTTCATCGTCGGCAGCGACGATCCGATGCTTCTGCCCTACACCGAAGCGATCCGTCGGAAGATTCGCGATCTGCATCTGGAATCGAGCGTCATCATCACCGGCAAGGTTCGCCTGGACGAGTTGAAAGCGTACTACGGGCTGGCCGATTTGTTTTTGGTCACCAGCGACCACGAAGGGTTCTGCGTGCCGATCGTCGAAGCGATGTCGCTGAAGGTTCCGGTGGTGGCCCTGGAAAAGACGGCGGTCGGCGAAACCATCGGCTCCGGCGGCGTGGCCTGGCCCGAAGCGAATGCGGCGCTTTTCGCCGAAACGTTCCACCACATCGTCCGCGACCCGGCTCTCGGCCAACGCCTCGGCAGAACCGGTTTGGCTCATTATGAGTCGCACTACACCAATCGCGTGATCGCACGCCGCTTGCAAGAATGCCTCGCGGGATGACCGTTCGGTCGGCAAGGATTTCGCCCGATTTCGCCCCCTTTGCGCCTCGCTTCATATCCCATCCAACGTTCACATCACAACATGAATTTCCCGACAATTCGGCAGCTTCGGCACAATCGTGAGCTACGCTTACCTAAGAACAGAACTTCTCAAACTCACGGATGGTTTGAGAGCCCAGCGGTAAAGGATAGAAGGAGTAGCGCGTGCAACGCTATTGGCCGGCCATTCGCTTGAGCGCCGGGTTAGTTAGCCTTTGTGTCAGCGTCTATTTCATTGGCTGTGCTTTGGGCCTCATGCCCGATCACGACGCCGCCGTATTGGCAGGTCGCAAGGCGCTGTGCGAAAGTCTCGCGGTGCACTGTTCTCTTTCCGCACAGAAGGACGATTTCGAGGCAGCCGAGGCGGGCTTGCGAGCCGCGGTCGAACGCAATTCGTCCGTCGTCTCGGCGGGGCTGCGCGCCGATTCCGGCAAACTCCTCATCGATATCAACCATCACGGCGACACCTGGAGCCCGCTCGAAGCGGGACAAGCGACCGAATCCGAGATGCAAGTCCCCATTTTCCGCGGCGACGACCGCTGGGGCACCCTCGAACTGAGCTTTCATCCCATTCGTCCCGGCGGCTGGCTGGGCCGGCAATCGCCGCTGTCGTTCGTGGCCTTCTTCAGCCTCAGCTGTTTCGGAGCGTTCTTCCTCTTCTTACGCCCCCTTTTTGCGGGCATGGCGGGGGGAGCTTCCAGCGGGGCGGTGCCGCAACGCGTGAAGTCCGCCATGAACACGCTTGCGGAAGGCGTCTTGATTCTCGATAAAAACGAACGCATCGCCATGGCCAATGCCGCGTTCAGCGACTTGGTCGGCATGAGCGCGATCGAGTTGCAGGGCAAGAAGATCAGCGATCTGCCGTTCTTCAGCGAAGACGATGAAGATCTTTCGCAGTCTTGGCAGCGCGCGATTCAGCAGGGCGAAACGCAGACTGGCGTCTTGATGGGTTTGAAAACCGATAAGGCGATCGCGAAGAAAGTGTCGATCAACTCGACGCCCATCGTCGGCGACGACGGCGCTCATCGCGGCGCCATGGCCACCTTCGACAACTTGACCAACCTCGAACGCAAACACGCCCAGCTCCGCAAAGTTCTCGATCGGCTGCGCGTCTCGCGGAAGGTGGTCCGCCGGCAAAATCACGAGCTCAAAGCCCTCGCCACGCGCGATCCGCTGACCGGCTGCTTCAATCGCCGGACGCTGTTCACCGAATTCGAGAAGCTTTGGGAAGCCAGCAAACGCTTCAAAAAGCCATTGAGCTGCGTGATGGTCGATGTCGATCATTTCAAATCGATCAACGATCGCTTCGGGCATCAAACGGGCGATGAAGTCCTCAAGCAGGTCGCGGAAACGCTGCGGAAGACGGCGCGCAAATCCGACGTGGTCTGCCGTTATGGCGGCGAAGAGTTTTGCATCTTGCTGCCGCAAGTCGATGTCGCCGAAGCCGAGCAAGCGGGGGAACGATTCCGCGCCGCTCTCGCCGAACGCCCGCTCGGCAACGTCCCGGTGACGGCGAGTTTTGGCGTGTCGTCGTGGAGCCTGGGAGCCAAGCATCCCCAAGAGATGATGGAGCAGGCGGACAAGGCCCTGTACGCCGCCAAGCGGTCGGGCCGCAACAAGGTGATGCGGTTCGATTTGGCGCCGAAAGACATGTTGGAAGGATCGAAGGAAGTCAGCAAGGTGCGCGAGCCCGCGCCTGTGACTCCAGCCAAATCGAGCGAAGCTTTCGCAATCCCGTTTCAGGCGGTTTCGGGGCTGCTGGCGGCGTTGGGCTATCGGCATGCGGAAACGGCCGAGCACTGCCGCCGTGTCGCCGATTTGTGCGTGATGGCTGCGGGCGGGCTGATGTCGCAGAAGGAAGCGTACGTCATGGAGATGGCCGCCCTCTTGCACGACATCGGCAAGCTCGGCGTTCCCGACATGGTCTTGCTCAAGGCCGGGCCCCTCTCGAGCGAGGAATGGAAAACGATCCGCACGCACGAGAGCATCGGCGTCGAGATCATTCGGGCCGCGTTTACGTCGGAAGAATTGTGTGAGCTCGTCCGCTTGCAACATTGCTGGTACGGCGGCACTCCCGGCGATCCGACGCTCCCGAAAGGGCAGAAGATCCCGCTTTCGGCCCGGCTGCTCGCGGTGGCCAACGCCTACGATTCCATGACCACCGATCATCCGTATCGCAAAGGCATTTCCCGCGCGGAGGCCCTGGCCGAACTCCGCCGCTGCTCGGGCACGCAGTTCGATCCGATCGTCACCGAACACTTCATCAAGATTCAGTCGGATCTTACGGGCGAGAAGAAGGGCAAGCCGATCGAGTTGTTGTCGGTTTCGAAACAGACCGCTTTGAAGCTGGGCGTGCAGATCGAGAAACTCGCCCTGGCCGCGGATGTTCAAGACCTCCCCAGCCTGGTGCTCATGGCCAGCCAGCTGCGGACGATGGCCCAGGACAGCGGCATCGTCCCCATCGCCGAAGCCGCCGCCAAGCTCGAACAATCCGCCGCCGCCAACACGAGCGAAATGGATCTCATGGAACTCACGATCGATCTGCTCGAAATGTGCCGGCAAACGCAGCGCGCCCTCTTGCCCGCGATCCCCCGCAGCGAGAAGAAACGCGCCCGCCCGAAGACTCTCGACTCCATCGACCTGAGCCGCAAAAGCTTCGAAACGCCTCGGCCGAATCTATAACGCTTTCGATTCAAGCCTTGGAATGAGTGACTTTTCTACTGATTCCTCTCCTCCATAAACCACCGATTCTCGCGCTTGCGAAAATACACCTTGCGCGGCGTGAGCTTCTTCATCGTCGCGGTGGCTTTGTCTTCGTCGATTTCCCATTCGGCGTCTTTCGCAAACAACCGTAACTCCTTGAGCAGGACGGGATCTTCGTCGAGATGTTTGCGGGTTTCGACCACCATGCGGTTAAAGGCGACGATCAGGCGCGCCTTGTCTTTCTTTTCTTTTTCGAGCATTTTGATCTTGCGCGCTTTGGCGTCGGGTTCGCGTGCGATCGCTTCGGCTTCGCTCTGGAGCTCTTCGCGGGGAAAGAGCAGGCCGCGATATTCGGCCACACGGGGATCGACGTACAGGGGATCGCTGAGCTGGGCGAGGAGATAATCGAAGCGGCCGCCGTCGATGGCCTTGGCGATCGATTTCATCGCGTCTTGCGGCGTCTTCTGCGAATAGTTGATCGGGTTTTGTTCGATGTTAAAACGGATCAAATACGCGAGCGGTTCTTGCGCGAGCAGGGAAACAGCGAGCAGGGGGGTCGCGAGCAGCGCCAGGCCGAGCCAAAATCTCATGGGTGCATCCTCGGGAAGTCGGCGCCGGGCAATGTTCGGGTCAATGCCGGGCAGGCCGTATAATACCACCTGCGATTGTTCCCAAACCGGCCCGTCTTGGCAAGAGGAGCCGGCATCACTCTCACGGTCTTCCTATGCCCGGCAATACTTTCGGCGAATTGTTCCGCGTCACCACGGCCGGCGTCAGTCACGGGCCCGGCTATCTCGTCATCATCGACGGCTGCCCGCCCGGACTGCCCCTTTCCGAAGACGATCTCCTCCCCGATTTGCGCCGCCGTAAGCCGGGGCAGTCGAAGATCGTCACGCAGCGGAAGGAAGACGACCTCCCCGAAATCTGGTCGGGCGTTTTCGAAGGCAAGACCGACGGCACCTCGATCGGCATCCTCTTCAAAAACTCCGACCAACGCAGCGGCGATTATGGGGACATTAAGGACAAATACCGACCCGGCCATGCCGACTTCACGTTCGACGCCAAGTTCGGCTTTCGCGATTATCGCGGCGGCGGCCGTTCGAGCGCCCGCGAAACCGTGTGCCGGGTGGCCGCCGGCTCCATCGCCAAAAAACTGCTCGCCAAGGCCGGCATCCGCGTCCTGGGTTATGTCACGCAAGTCGGCTCGATTCAGTGCCCCATCCCCGACCCGACGCTCGTCACGCTCGATCAGGTCGAAGCCAACCCCGTCCGCTGTCCCGACCCGGTCGTCGCGGAGAAGATGATCGCTTTGATTGATGAGGTCCGTAAAGATCAAGATTCGATCGGCGGCATCTGCGAACTCGTGGCCGTCGGCGTTCCGCCCGGATTGGGCGAACCGGTGTTCGACAAACTGAAAGCCGATCTCGCCAAGGCGCTGCTTTCGCTGCCCGCCGTCACCGGTTTCGAATACGGAGCGGGCTTCGCGGTCGCCACCCAGCGCGGCAGCCAAAACAACGACGCCTTCGTGAAGAAGCCCGATGGCCGCATCGGCGCCGCCACCAACCGCCACGGCGGCATGCTCGGCGGCATCAGCAGCGGCGAACCGATCGTGTGCCGCGTCGCCCTCAAACCGACCAGCAGCCTCTCCAAACCTCAACCCACCGTGAACAAACTCGGCGAACCGACCGAGATCGCTACCCGCGGCCGCCACGACCCGTGTTTGTTGCCCCGCTTTGTCCCCATGGGCGAGGCGATGATGGCGATCACGCTCGCGGATCACTGGTTGCGGTTCAAGGCGCAATGCGGATCATTCGCCAACCCGCAACCATAAAATGCCCGCGTTCGATGCAACGACTCGTTGGAGCGACCCATGAGCGATCCTCTCGATCCGTCCGCGTTTCGCGAATCTCGGCCCGGCGTT
>JBAXFO010000353.1:0-5531 GCA_037139885.1 Planctomycetota bacterium | reverse complement strand
CCACGCACGAATGAATCGGATTCGGGTCGAGCGCTCCGGCGACCCAACCGGCGCAGTGGGAAGAGCGAAAGAGGGGCTGACCTATTTCGCTCTGCAAGAAGTGGACGTCAAGCACTTCTTCGACGTGTACGGACGCTGGGGCCATCCGAGCCCCCTCGCCGAATGGGGATCGGTTGAGCTTTCGGCGATCGCAAGACTCTTGCTAAGGAACGCTCGAAAAACAACTTCCCGATTTGAGGTCGGTAATGGTAAGCTCAGCTGTGCGAAAAAACCGGAGTTTTTCGCTTCACGCTATCTCATGGACGGGAACTCGCCGTGCAGCCATACACCTCTCAAATCGAACTCTCAATGAAGACGATGTACCACTCGCTCCGCGAGAAGGATCGTCGTCGTTATGCCGCCGTCGAAGCCGCCAAGCTCGGGCACGGCGGACTCGAGTACATTGCCGATCTCTTGCGGTGCGATCCCAAAACCATTCGGCAAGGCTTGGCCGATCTTGCCGAGTTGCCCGAGGTGCCGCCCGAGGTGCCGCCCGAGCGGTGCCGAAAAAAAGGGGTGGACGCAAACGCCTCGTCGAACAAGATCCACAACTCCAAGTCAGTTTCCAAAAGGTTCTGGAAGGCCACACTGCGGGCGATCCGATGAAGCCCGACTCGCTCTGGACCAACCTCTCCATCCGCGCCATCGCCGATCGCATGGCCCAACTCGGAAGCGTCGTCGGCCGCACCATCGTCGAGCAACTGCTCCAGATGGCTCGGCTGGGCCACCGCCAGGCCGCCAAGAACTTGGCGATGAAGTCGAACTGCGACCGCGACCAGCAATTCCAGACCATCTCCTTCTATCGCGAGCTCTATCTCGATTCGCTCGATCCGATCATCAGCATCGACACCAAAAAACGCGAACTCCTGGGCTCGTTTCATCGCCGCGGCCGATCCTACGCCAGCGAAGCCACCCGCGTCTTCGACCATGACTTCCCTTCGTTCGCCGACGGCTACGTCATCCCACACGGCCTGTACGATCTCAAACGTAACCGCGGCTACATCAATCTCGGCGGCAGCCACGACACCAGCGAGTTCGCCTGCGACAGCGTCTACCAGTGGTGGCGGGCTGAAGGCCAGACTGCTTATCCCGACGCGAAATCCCTCCTGATTCTCTGCGATGGCGGCGGCAGCAACAGCGCCTCGCAACTCATTTTCAAGCACGACCTCCAGTCGCTCGCTGACCGCATGGGGATCGAGATTCGGATCGCTCACTATCCGCCGTACACGTCGAAATACAATCCGATCGAACATCGGTTTTTCGCGCACGTGGCACGCGCCTGCGAAGGCGTGATCTTTCGCGGCGTCGAGCAAGTGCGTCACTACATGGCTCAAGCGAGCACACGAACAGGCCTGACGACGGCCGTCAACATCCTCGACAAAATCTACGAGACAGGCCGCAAGGTCGCCGACGGTTTTAAAAAGACCACGCGCATCGTCTTCGATACGGTGCTCCCCCGATTCAACTACCGCGCGATCCCGGCGATCGGAAATCGGGAAGTTATTCTTTGAACGTTCCTTACCGCGGTGATTGACGGCCGGTGGCGCGCTTACGGAAGTGACGGCCTCGCTGCTCCGTTCGGCGGCGGACCGTTAACCGCGGTGCATGACGGACGGTCGGTCAGCGGCGTGCACCGTTTACCGCGGTGATTGACGGCCGGTGGCGCGCTTACGGAAGTGACGGCCCCGCTGCTCCCGTCTGCGGCGGACCGTTAACCGCGGTGCATGACGGACGGTCGGCGGCGTTCTCCGTTTACCGCGGTGATTGACGGTCGGCGCCTTTGTCCAGGGGTTAAGTAACCCTGCTGAAGGCCGGCAACCATGGACGGACGTCGGACGCCCCCGACATCGTCGAATAAGGATCGTAACATAATTGCATGCGACAACCGAACGCACCTGGAACAAAACCCAAAACCCAAAACCCAAAACATGAAGCCCGATCGGAAGACGCCGATGAAATTTTCTCCCCTCTTGATCGCCCTCGCCGCCGTCATCGCGTTGGGTTCCCCGGGGCGACCGCATGGCGAGCAAAACGACCGCATTTTCGCCACGCTGGGCGAGGCTCGTAAATCGCCGCCGGAGAAGCTGGCGTATGTCGTCGCCACGTATGCCGGCACGGGGCTCAAGAAGCCCGATTACCTCGCGGTCGTCGATCTCGATCCGGCGTCCGCCACGTATTCGCAAATCGTGCATCGGCTCAAGATGCCGAATGTCGGCGATGAGCTTCACCACTTCGGTTGGAACGCATGCGCCGGCTGCGAGGGGCATTGCGAGCGCCGATATCTCGTCGTTCCGGGCGTGCGGTCGAGCCGCATTCACGTCATCGACACCATGAACCCGCGGGCGCCGAAGATGCACAAGGTGATCGAGCCGGCCGAGGTGATCGGCAAATCGAAGCTGACGGCGCCGCACACCGTGCACTGCCTCGCCGACGGCAAAATCATGATTTCGATGCTCGGCAATGAAACGGGCGACGGCCCCGGCGGCTTCCTGCTGCTCGATGAAAAATTCAACGTGATCGGCCCTTGGGAGAAGAGCAAAGAGGGGATGAAGTTCAACTACGATTTCTGGTATCAGCCACGGCACAACGTCATGGTGTCGAGCGAATGGGCCGCGCCGAACACCGTCTTCCCAGGCTTCAAACTCGACGACGTCAAGGCCGGCAAATATGGGCGACACCTCCACTTTTGGGACTGGAAAGAACGCAAGCTCGTCAAGAGCTTCGATCTCGGCGGCGATGGCTTGATTCCGCTGGAAGTCCGCTTCCATCACAATCCCGCGAGCGCTCAGGGCTTCGTCGGAGCCGCCCTTTCCAGCGTCATGTGGCGCTGGCATAAGGCCGGCGACGATTGGAAAGTCGAGAAGGCCATCGAAGTGCCTGCCGTCAAGAACGTGAAGGGGTGGGAGATTCCCGTGCCCGGGCTCATCACCGATCTCGTGCTTTCGATGGACGATAAATACCTCTATTTTTCCAATTGGCTGCACGGCGACATTCGCCAATACGACGTCAGCGATCCGGCGAATCCGAAATTGGTCGGCCAACTCTGGCTCGGCGGCGTCCTTGGAAAAGCCCCCGAATTCCGGGGCAAAACGCTCGCCGGCGGCCCGCAGATGCTGCAAATCAGCCTCGACGGCAAACGCCTGTACGTCACCAATTCGCTGTTATCGAGCTGGGACAATCAGTTCTACCCGCAAATCGGCAAGCAAGGCTCCACCATGTTGCAAATCGACTGCGACACCGACAAGGGCGGCCTCCGCCTGAACGACCGCTTCCATGTCGACTTCGGCCAAGAACCCGATGGCCCCGCCCGCGCCCATGAAATGCGTTTCCCCGCCGGGGACTCGACGTCGGATATTTGGAGATAGGTATGCTTCGGCTCGTGAATTGCTCTGGTCAATCCCCCTTCGGACCGTCAGAATAACGAGCGTCGGGTTCGCGAAAGGGATTTGAGATCGAAGTCGCATGTAAGGAGATGCCGATGTTCGCGCGGTTCGCATTTGTGCTCGCGGTTTTGGCCGCCTTGGTCGCCTCGCCGGTTCAGGCTCTGGAGCTGAAAAACGTCCGGCCTTCGTACGGCCATCTCGGCGCGACGCGGCAGGACGCCACGAAGTTCCTTCCGGGCGACTACTTATTCATCTCCTACGACATCGATGGCCTGAAGCTCGACGACAAGAATCGCGCGAGCTACACCGTGCTCCTCGAAGTTTTCGACGCGAACGCCAAGGAAGTCTTCAAGAAGCAAACGCCGACGGACGTCATTCCGCAACTCGGCTCGAACCGCGTTCCGGGCGATCTGCACGTCATCATGGGCGTCGACCAGCCGACAGGGAAATATACCGTGCGTCTCACGGTCCTCGATCGGCTCTCGAAAGAAGTGAAGTCGTTCACGCATGCGTTCGAATTGTTGCCCAAGGGCTTCGGCGTCGTCGGCGTCTTGGCCCCGGCGGTCGGGTTCCCGGCCAATCCTTATATGTTGCAATACAACCTTGTCGAGCTCGGCCTCGACGCCGCCAAGAAGCCGAACGCGAAACTCGAGATGAAGATCTTCGACGAAACCGGTAAGCCCGTGGCGCCGGCGGTGGTCAACACCTATCCGGCGGATCTCCCCGAAGGGCACGACCTCAGCAAGAAAGGGAACATCATCCCGATCGATTTCCCGATTCTGCCGAACCGCCCGGGTCGCTTCACCATCGACATCACGGCCACGGACAACGTCACGCAGAAAACCTCGACCGTGCGTTATCCCGTCACGATTCTCGATATTCCCGCGATCTCGGCGAAGTAAGGCGTCCCTCTTGCCGGGATGGCCACACAGGGCGGCGAGCGGACGCTTGCTGCCCTCGTTCATTCGTCCGCCGTTCTTTTTTTGAGATGCTCTCATGAGTCAACTTTCCGATCGTATCGCTCAGTTCCGCAAGATGGCCTCGGACGATCCCGACAACGAGCTCGGCCATTATCGGCTCGGGCAGTTGCTGCTCGAAGGGGGCCAGTTCGAGGCGGCCGAGGGGTCGTTTCGCCGCACGCTCGAACTCAGCCCGCAGTTTTCGAAGGTGTACCAGCTTCTGGGCGATTGCCTCATCAAGCAGGACAAGAAAGACGCGGCCATCAAACTGCTTACGGAAGGTTACGCCGTCGCCGACGAGCGCGGCGACAACATTCCGCGCGACGAAATCGCCAAGCTCTTGGTGAGCCTGGGTCAAGCCGCACCGACGCCGAAAGCCGCCGCGCCGGTTTCCGTCGGCGGTCCCGGCGATGGCTTCAAATGCCAGCGTCCCGGCTGCCTTTCGGGGAAGTCGGCCCGCAAGCTGCCCGCTCCGCCGATGAACGATATCCTCGGCCAGAAGATCTACGATAGCGTCTGCGCCGAATGCTGGGATTATTGGCTCAAGAACCTTTCGATCAAGGTCATCAACGAAATGCGGCTCGACCTGTCGACCGATCAAGGCTCCGAAATGTACGACAACATGATGCGTGAAACATTGGGCCTGTCATGAACGCGCTTGCCGCCGCCCCCGTCGCCGGAGCGTTTGAGTTTGGCGATCAATTCGTGGCGGCCTTCGGGAAAGACGCCGCTCTCGGTTGCTTCACGGCGGCCCAGGTGAGTTCGTTCTCACGCCGCGAACGGGTTCTCGTGCAGACGCCGCGCGGGCTGGAGATCGGCGAGATCCTCGGCCCCGCCACTCTCCGCCAGGCCCGGCTCTTGGGGGCTCAGGCGCAGGGCGACATCGTCCGGCCCTTGACCTCAACCGATGATGCGACCGTTTGCCGCATGCATGAGCTCGCCGGTGAATTGCTTGCCCAGAGCGAGCGCCTGTTGCTCGAAACGAACAGCGAATTCTCGTTGATCGATGCCGAGGTTTTCTTCGATCTGCGTCATGCCTTGCTGCACGTCCTTCATCCTGACCCCGATCGACTCGCGACGTTCGTGGAAACCCTGTGCGAACGCACGGGCTTGATCGTCCGTCTCGCGAATCTCGCCATCGCGCCCGAAC
>JBAXFO010000352.1:0-5543 GCA_037139885.1 Planctomycetota bacterium | reverse complement strand
ACACTTTGAGCACGCTCCCCATCACGTCGATATTGGCGGTTCCGCCGTCCTGGAGTTTGAGTCGATCGAATCCGGGCGGGTCGAAGGCGAGCGGCGTCCAGGTCATGCGTTCGCGGCCCAGGTCGATTTCGATCTTGTGCTTGGCCAGGGCGGTGTAGCCCATCAAGCCGTGCAGCTCCATGCCGGGCAGCCCCATGGCGTTCATGCCTTCGATTTGAAATGGCGTTTCGACGCGTGCCTTCACTTTCTCTTGCACGAGGCCGCCTTCGAACTCGAGTTTGTCGATGATGGCCATGCCCTTGTCGCTCGTCAGCCCCGCCTTCTTGGCGGCTTCGGTTGAGATGAGCAGGATGGGGCAGCCGGTGTCGATGACGAAATTGAACGGACCCTTGCCGTCGATCTTGACGCGGACGACGACATGTTGCGTGCGCGAGAGCTTGAAGGGGACGACCGTGGCGTCGGCGGCCTTGGGCGCGACTTGTGCGAGGGCGACGCTGGGGATCAGGAGCAGAAGCGAGAGGGAGAATTTCATCGTGAGGCCAGTGGGAGTTTGAGGGACCGTTCCAAGGAGTCTTACGTGTTTCACAGCACGGCGCGAACGGCCAAAAGAATCCACCCCGCGCCGGCCCCTGCGAGAACATACCATTTCGCCTGCGATCAAGTTTCAAACAGCAGGCCGGCATAGCCGACGACGCGATCGGTTTCGCCATTTCGCTCCGCGGAGGTGGCGTAACCGCAGCGGGTGATTTTCGACAGGCGGCCGAGGCGTTTCAGGGTTTCCATGACGATGATGGCGGGGAAGACGCCGCACATGCTGATGTTGTTGTCGACGATGACTTTGAAGGCGTGTTCGGGGTCGAGCGTTTCCAGGGCGGCGAGGGCGATTTCGTCGAGCCGGCGGTTTTCGGCGTCGGTGGCGAAATGATTCATGTCGCTCGAAACGAGCAGCAGCGGCGGCTCAGGAAGGTTTTTGATGACCGTCGCGAGTCCCTCGGCGAACCGCTGCGCCGCGGGCCAATCGCCTCCCGCCAGAGCGATGCCGACGACCCGGGCCTGCGGAGCGAGGCGGGCGATGAAGGGCAGCAGCGCTTCGATCGCATGTTCGCGTTGATGGGCGACGCAATCGAGGGCGAGGCCGGGGATCGCGTGCGAAAGCTGGCGGGCCAGCATGAAATCCGAGGCGATGTCGTAGCCGGGGAGTTGCCAGGTTTGATGCGGCGCCACAGCCCAGTCGACGCCGAGAGCCGTGTGTTTGGGGCCGATCGCAATGATCTTGCGAGGCAATTCGATGCTCTGCAAAACGCTGGCGGCGATGGCTCCGGAAAAACGCAAGCCGGCATGCGGAGCCATCGCGGCGGCGACTGTCCGCCGCGGCAGAGCATGGGACTTCGACTCGGCCAGCAGGTCGTCGACCAACTGCATGAGAGCGGCGCCCTCGCCCGGGTAAAACGTTCCGGCAACCGCCGGGGGACGTTCGGCCGGCCCGCGCCGGGGGACGGGGACGTTCGCGATCGTCACGCTCTTATCGGTCGACCGAAACTGCAAGCTGAAAATGGACGCCGCCGCCGGAACGGCGACCTGCGCCTGCCGCGCCGCCTCGGCGATCAACTCGGCCGCGTTCCACTCGGGCTGGGCCACGATGCCCTGGCGATTGCGTTCGACGACGACGGCCGCTCTTGTCGCGTGATCGAAGCCGCGAGTGTCGGGATCGGCGAGGGAGCCGTGCATCTGGGGATCGCCGTAGACGGTGAGGCCCATGCCGACGGTGTGCAAAGTTTCGAGCCGAACGCCCTGGGAGGCGAGCTGTTGGGCTCCCATTTGGGCGAACTGAACGAGGGTGTTTTGCACGGGCGCGCCGCCGCGGAGGTTGAGATTCGTCAAATAAATCGGGGGGGCGGCCGCATGCGGAGGTTTGAGCCGGAGCGAGACGCCATGGACGGACACATCGCGCAGCCCCGGCTCGAAATAGCGAATCGTCGAGCGTTGAAACAGGGCGACGATGTTCTCCCAGCAGAAGTCGAAATAGCCGCTCAGTTCATCGGCGTCGATGATGGGGGGCGTTGGCGTCGGTTCTTCGTAATCGCCCAGAAAGCCGTGCAGCAGATCGCCTTCGAAGGTGATCAAGTGCGTGTCGTCGTCTTTCCAGAGGGAGGGGTGCATGCCAGCTTTTTCGCAAACTTTTTCGAGAAACGTCCGCGCGTCCCAGCCGTGTTCGACCGCGACGCCCGGCAGCAAAAGTCCGTGCTGTTGGCCGCGGGAAACGACCAGGCCGTGCTTGCCGGCGACGACGGCCTTGATCCGGTCCTCGCCGCGAACGAGCGCCTTGCGGGGATTGAACAACAGCCAAAGCTCAAGATCGAGAAACGCGACTTCGCCCGGCGACACCACGGGGAAACGCTGGTCGCGGAGCACGGTGTTTTCGGCGGCGTCCGCCAGAGCGGCGCCGAGCGCGACCGGATGGGGCCGCAAGCCGCCGGTGCAGCCGCGCAGATGTTTGCCGCGTTTCAAGCTCACGAAGACGCCCGACACCAAAACATCGGCCGCTCCCGCGAGAGTCGGGTCGGCCACGTTCGGCGAGCGGTCGGCGGCCGCGGCGGCGACCCATTCGGCGGTCGCGGCCAGCAAAGCGTCTTTCTGAAGGGCGTTCAAAACAGGTCGAACCTGACTTGGAGATTCCGTCGAAGGCATGCGTACATCTCGTCGGCCGGAGAAAACGGTCAGGGTCGATTCCAAGACAGCCTTCATCATACTCGACGGGGCATACGTTCGGGAAGCAAAGAAAGGTCGCCCGTGCGAACTTCCGTCGCCGCTTTCGGCCACAATCCCGGTACGCCTTTGCCGCACTGCGGACAGCCTCCCGTGTCGGTCAGGCGATACGACCGAACCAAAAAGCTGAACCTCTCGATGAGCGTGAACCGGCAACCGCTGCACCGGGTGTTTTCCCAGGCGCCGACCTGGCCGGGGCGATTGCCGGCATAGACATAGTTCAATCCCGCTTCCATGCCGATCTCGGCGGCATGCACGAGTTGGGCGGCGTCCGTGGCGGGCGGTTCGTGCATCTTGTAATCGCGATGAAAGGCCGTCACATGCCAGGGGATGTCGCGATCGATCGAGGCGAGAAAGCCGGCGAGAGCGCGGATCTCGGCGTCGCTGTCGTTGAAACCCGGAATCAGCAGCGTGACCACTTCCAGCCAGACGCCCCGTTCATGCAGCCCGGCGATCGTATCGAGTACGGCCTGGAGCGTGCCGCCGAGCGTGCGGTAATGGCGGTCGTCGAACGTTTTCAAATCGACCTTGTATGCTTCGAGGCGCGGGCGCAAGAAATCGAGAACCTCGGGCGTGCCGTTGCCGTTGGAGACGAACGCCCGGATGAGACCTTTTCCCTGGGCGCGATCGAAGACAGCGGCCGACCATTCCGCGGTGATGAGGGGTTCGTTGTAGCTCGAAACGATGATCCGGGCGCGCTCGCGGAGGGCGAGTTCGACGAGGCCCTCGGGAGAAATCGGCTGCGGCATGGCCGAGGACGAGGCGTCGCGCAGGGCCTGGCTGGTGAACCAGTTTTGACAGTAACCGCAATGATAATCGCAGCCGAGCATGCCGAAGGTGAGCGCGTCGGAACCGGGCATGACGTGAAAGAATGGCTTTTTCTCGACGGGATCGCATTGCAGGGCCGCGACATAACCCCAGGGGACGCGCAGTTCGCCGCCGACATTTGCGCGGACTTTGCAGACGCCGCGTTTGCCCGCGCCGATCAGGCAACGATGCCCGCAAGCGACGCAGCGGAGGTTCTCCCCCTCGGCGAACGCAAGAGCGCCCGGCGCCGTGTGCTGGTCGAGCATGTACGCTTGCGTCTCGTTGGCGACGTTGCTCTTCATCGAAACGCTCGCAGGAGGTGTTGTGCCGTTCGAAGGTTTTACGTATTTACCCCAACGGGGTTCAATCTCATAGCCCAGGGTCGCGAGCCTCACGAGCGCACCCTGGGAAATCGCCCGAGCCGCGATATTCCCCGAAGGGGATACATCGACTCGTTGCATCTCTGTCGATGGAATTCCTTCGGGATATCTCGGCCGTTCGTTCGCCTAACCCAGGGTGCGCTCGCGATGCGCGCGACCCTGGGCGATGAGATTGAACCCCGTTGGGGTAAATCCATAGATCAAGGAGTCGTCAGCCCCGCGATCGCCTTGCCGCGAACGGCGTCGTTGATGCCGGGGCCGGCGAGCGTTTGCGGCGATTGCCGCTGGATGCGCTGGGCGATGGCGAGTTCTGCGTCGGGCCAATAGCGGAGGACATCGCCGAAGGTTTGCAGAAGCTCTTCGTTGATTTGATCGATGCGCGGGCGCAGGTCCTTGGCGAGATCGCCCTTCGCGCTGGCGAGGACGTTGTCTTTCTGCCAGCCGGCGATGGCGTCTTGCTGGAGCAAGCGTGAAGCTTCCAACTGGGCCTGGAAGAAGCGGGTCGCGGCGGCGGCGTCGATGTTGAGTTCTTTGGCGCGGGCGGCGATCTTGGCGAGCAAGTCTTTTTCGCGAGCCGAGTCGAGGATTTCGACGCGATGATTCCACTTCCAACCCGCGACTTCGTTCATGGCCAGCAAGCGTTTTTGCATGATGCGGAGCAAACGGTCGGCCGCTTCGGCGGAGTCCTTTTGACGATACGCCTTGGCTTCCGCTTCGGCCGCCTTGAGAGCTTGACGGGCGTCGTCGATTTCTTTTTCGAAGCGGTTCTTTTCGCGTTCCGCCTTGAGCACCGCGGCCTTGGCCTGGGCGAGTTTCTCATCGGGCGAGAGGCGGGGGGCGGCGAGAGCGTCGGCCTTGGGAGCGAGTTTGCCCGACATCAATTCGAGCAAGATCGGCTGGATGATTTCCGACGGCACGGCCCAACTTTCGACGCGGCCGGCCCGGCAGATATTGATGCCGACGACCCGTCCTTCGAGATCGACGATGGGCCCGCCGCAATCGATGGGACGCACCACCGAGTCATGTTGCAGGATCGTCGGATAGCCGCTGCGGCGTGTGCTGAGATCGCTGCCCTTTTTGTTTTGGATGTCGCCGCGGGCGCCGCTGGGGGGGCGTTTGGCGAGCGTGGCGGGCTGTTCGAGTTTTTCTTCGCCGCGCAGAATCGAGAGGGTGACGACGTCTCCGGGTTTATTCTTGCCGAGCGTTTGCATGAAGGAATCGGGCGAGTCGACTTTGACGCCGCCGATGGCCGTGATCACGTCGTTGACTTTCAGGCCGGCCTTTTCGGCGGGCATGCCCTTGATGAGTTCTTTCACGGTGACGCCGCCCCCTTTGGCGGCGTCGAGGGCAACGCCGAGATAGGGCATTTTGTCGATGTTGAGCGCCGGGCCGAGGTTGGTGATTTTGCGCGTGGCCACGCTGACGACGCCGATGGCCACCGGTTCGTCGTACAGGCCGACGCAGGCGACCCAGCTGCCGACGTCGGCGGTCTTGCTTTCCTTGAATTCGACCGGGATCAGACCGCGGGCGTCGATCTTGAGAAGGGCGAGGTCGTTGGGGACGTGAATGCCGACGATCTCGGCGTCGTAC
>JBAXFO010000351.1:0-5562 GCA_037139885.1 Planctomycetota bacterium | reverse complement strand
TTAATCGACTCCGACCAATTCGTCACGCTTCGAAATCGACTTCGAATACAAAGTCGGCAAGAACAGCAACAGCGGCTTTTCCTTTCACGTCGGCGATGTGAAGGAACCGGTCAAGACCGACATCGAAGTGCAGATTTACGACTCCGCGAGCAAGCCCGACACCGCGAAGCTCAACGACCACGACAGCGGCGGCGTCATCCCCGGCGTGCCCCCGACGAAGAACGCCGCCAAACTCGCTGGCGAATGGAATCGCTTCCAAATCGCCGTGAAGGGCAAGTCGCTCAAGGTCGTCCTCAACGGCGAAACGGTCAATGAAGTCGCGCTCGACAAGGGACGTCTGGCGACGTTTCCCTCGACCGGCTCGATCGGCTTCCAGGATCATGCCCTGCCGATCTCGCTTCGCAATATCAAGATCCGCGAGATCAAGTAGGCGACCTCCGATCATTCGGGCGGCGCTGGCAAGCGCCGCCCGATGGCGTTTAGGTCGGCGCCCATGGGAGCGCTATTCGAGGGAGCCGTCGCCGCCGATGCGCTTGATGATGAGCGTGGCGTACGATCCGCGCGGCAATTCGAACACGAGGTTCAATTTTGTCTTACCCGGTCGAGTTTCGTCGGCGGCGAAGGTCCAACGGAGGTGGTTCGGCAGGATGTGGGCGCTCCGCTCGCCTTTGGAGAAAAACATTTCGCGCACGCCCTTGATTTGCATCTGGTCAGCCGTCAATCCTTCCTCGGCGAGCACGGCGTCCATCGTCGGCTTGAAGGGGTCCTCGTCGGCGAGACGCACCCGGGCGGAGGGGAGCGGCAGCGAAGTTTGCGTCAAACGCTCGACTTGCTCCGTCGCCAAAATCCCCGGCATGGGGACGTCGCCCATCCGCAAGCAAACGTTGCGAAGATTCTCGGCCGGAACCTGGGCCGTAAGCCAGCGAGCGAGCATGCGGTTCCAGAGATGACTTTGGTAGGCCGACAAATACAAGCCACGTAGTTCGGGCCGCAAACGGGTGATGGCGCCGCGAAAATCGGTCGGATGATGAACGAGATAAGAAATCAAGCTCCGGGCATGACCCCGCGGCAAGACGTTCGCCAGCTCCTTCCATTGGCGCCAATATTTGTTGAGGAGCGCCTTCTCTTTTTTTTGAGGAGCGCGATCGAAATCGTACGGGGCCGCCAAGGCTCGCCGGAGGGCTCCCTCGAAATCGCCGGCGATCAAGGCGCGGGCGATGAACGGTTCCCCGGGCCGGGCGGAACCGAACCGCTGGTCGTCGAAATAATTCGGCACACCCGCGATGGCGACCTCTTTGAGGGCGCTTTGGGCGAAGCCGACGGCCCCTTCCTCCAGGCCGCGCAGGGTGATATCGAAACGGTTCGCCCGAATGGCCGTCGATCGGTACGGCTCACGCAGCTGACCGAGATGCTCGACGATAATGCGTTCGTGGTTCAGTTTGCGGTTGGGGCCGTGATGAATGGTGAAATATTGGATCGTGCGGGCGTGACGATCTTTTAATCCCCCATATGTTAATCTTGAAGCGTCAATCTTCCAGCGGCGGCGTACAGCGGCAAGAGCGTCGGGCGTGGTCCAGCCTTGTTTTTCGAGGCGGTAGAGCGCAAAGGGCCCGCTGGCTTCGGGCCGAACATCGGTAAGTTCTTCCACGCGAAAGTCTTCGGGCGTTTGTTTGACGATCATCACGAAATCCAGGCGTGGAAAGTTTTTCGGCTCGCGCCGCCACAACGTCGACTTGAACAACTATCATAAGAGTAGGGAAGTCGGACGCCATCGAGCGCCGCTCCCGCCATGCGAGCGAGAACTTACGGCCAGGGAATCGCAAACGGGATTATTGGTGGATCTGCTCGGTTGAAGCAATTTGCTGCCTTGCCAATAATTTCATCTGCTATAATGGATTGGTGAACGATTCCCCGAGGCTCGTGCGTTCTGCTCCATACGCTCAAAACGAAAGTCGAGACACGACATGCCGAGTCCACAATCTTCCAAACGAACCGACGATCCGGCGCGAACAGGCCTGCACATTCACGGCGGCGCGGTGCATTTGTTGATCATCGACGACGACGTGCTCGTCAGCAAGATGATTCAATCCTCGATCGCCGATCCCGACATCGAAATCGAACTGGCGTCCGACGTGGCGCAGATCACCGCCAAACTGGCGTCGCGGCAATTCGACGTGATCTTGATGGATTACGTCATTCCGGGCATCGACGCTCCCGAACTCCTCAACAAAATCCGCGATCAACAACCCGACGCAAGCATTATCGTCGTGACGGCGTATCCTTCGATGGATAGCGCCGTCACAAGCTTGCGATCGCGCGTCTTCGACTATTTGTCGAAGCCGTTCGAGACCGACGAAATCAAGAAGGCCGTGATGCGCTGCCTCGAAAGCCGCGGCCTGCTGCGTCTTTCCGAGGAGGCGCTGCGCGAGCAAGTCGGCGCCTCCATTCGCGAACGCCGCAAAAGTTTGGGCCTCACCCTCGCTGACCTGGCCAAGCGAACCAATGTCTCTCTCGGTTATCTTTCCCAAATCGAACTCGGCAAGAACTCCGCCTCGATTGAGACCCTGTATCGGATCGCCCTGGGCTTGCGGCTACGGGTGGCGGACCTTTTTCAAACCGTGCAATCGTCGCTTTGATCTTTGACCTCCGTCGGGTCACGAGAGGGCCTGAAGGTGCTCGATAATCGGGCAGCGAAGCGGGTATTGGTCACGGGTTCGTCCGGGCGCATCGGCCGAGCCGTCTCGGCGGAATTGTTGCGGCAGGGCCATCATGTTCGCGGCTTCGATCTCGCCCCAACGCCCGAACTCTCCGACATGGTCGTCGGCACGCTGACCGACGCCGCGGCGGTCGAGAGCTCCATGCGCGATCGCGATGCCGTCATTCATCTGGCGGCGGCTCCCGATGACGGCGACTTCCTCAACGACATCGTCCCGAACAACATTGTCGGCGTCTATCACATCTTCGAAGCGGCCCGCGCCGCCGGCGTTCAACGTTTGATTTTGGCGAGCACGACACAACTCGTCTGGTACGAAATCCAAAAAGACGCGGGAACCATCCGCACCGATACGCAGCCGACGCCTCGCTATTGGTATGCCGCGTCGAAGTTGTTTCTCGAAGGGGCGGGGCGGGCGTTTGCCGAGAAATTCGGCATGAGCGTTTTAGCGGTGCGCCTGGGCTGGTGCCCGCGCACGCGTGCTCAAATTGAAGAAATCCGGTCACTGGCTTGGGCTCAGGATGGCTACCTAAGCCCGGGCGATGCGGGGCGCTTTTTCGCTTGCGCTCTGGAGGCGGCGGAGCCGACGAAATATGCCGTGGTTTATGCCGCGAGCAAGCCCGTCCGCCGGCCCCTTTACGATCTCGAACCGGCCGCCCGATTGCTCGGTTTCGAACCGCACGACCAATGGCCCCAAGGGGCGGATACGGTCACTTCTTAAGAATTCGGGCATCGACCCAGAGCGCATGTCCTTGCACGTCGCCCAACGGCCCCAAGCCGGTGACCAGCGTCAACTTCTTCGCCCCCTTGAGATCGACTCGCAGGGACGCGGGAGAGTCGCCCGCCTTCAACACTTGCAAAACCCCTGGCGCCGGTTTGCCGTCGAGTTCGACGTCGATCGTGACCGCGGCATGCATTCCCGCTCGCAGATCGGCGCCGACCTTCGCCTCAAACCAGGTCGAACCGGCCGGAAGATCATAAGTCACCTTACTGAGACTGTGCATGCCGACGCCGAGAGGAAAGACATCCTTGCCGAGCCTGAGCGGTTGGCTCAAGAGCGTGCGGCCGGTCGCCAAGGGCCAGGCGACATCGAGAAACGGCGTCGCTTCATACGCTGCGGGAGCCATCTCGTCGAGATAGATCGCCATTCCTTGACGGACGCGCAAGGCGATCAGGCTTTTGGCGGGGACGGTAAAAGACTGCCCCAGGAGCGAGAGCGCGGTGAGTTGATGGCCGGCGCTCGTGAGTTTGGCGACCGCCAGCCGCGTCCCGCCCGCCAGCACGATGTCCGCATAGGACGATTTTGGCCGAGGTCGGGCCTGGAATTCCGGATCGAACGCAATCTGCGCAATGCGTTCGAGCGGGATCGTTTCCTTGCGGCCCGCGGCCATCAAGCTCGCGCCCGTCTTGTCGTCGAGGCCGATGAGCTTGCCTTCGAGACGATCGCCGTTGCGCAATATGAGGAGATCGCCATGGCGGTTCGCCGGCGGTCGCTGGGCGCCGGCAAACGCGATGCGGGCGACGGCGGCGTGCGGCACATGAAAATCGGCCATCGCGACCGGGGCGGCAAGCTGAGCGTGCAACGCATCATCGTCGAGCCGCAGCGCGAGGGGCAAGGCCAGGGGCAGAATGTCGCCTGTCGTCAGCTCCACATAAGGGGATTGCGGCAGGCCCGGTTCGGCGCTGCCGACTTGGCGGAGCGACACGAGTTCCGGACCGGCGATGCGAATGGGCGGCTGACCGAGTTTCACGCTGAAATCGGCGTCGATTTCCACCAACTTCGCCGCCGGCTGTCGGCCAGCGAACTTATGGACGACGACCTCCGGCATCTGGTTTCGCGGCGCCAGCAGGCACACGAAGGCGATCAAAGCTGCATTTCCCATTCAGGCTGCTCCTGCCGACTTAGGACGAATAGTCAGAGAAATCCGACGGACCATTCAGGTTATCGTTCGAATGAATTCACGCGGGGCGTCAACTTCCGTTTGACAACGCACGTTCAGTCCTACAAAGTACAATAGCAAGAAGCGAACGCCCAAGGAAACACACGATGCCGCTGGTTCCTGCTGAGACAAGCCTGTTCCCCGAACGATTGCTGGAGCCCTCGGAAACGGTGGCGGACGCGTCGGCTCGGTGGTGGGTGCTGCACACGCGGCCGCGGGCGGAAAAATCGCTGGCTCGTCGGTTGTTGGGCCGCGAGGTGGGGTTTTATCTCCCGCTTTACGAAAATCGACTCGTCTATGGAGATCGGGTTCGCTCGTCGTATTTGCCGCTGTTTCCCGGTTATGTCTTTTTGCATGGCAACGACGAAGATCGGCGCCTGGCGCTGGAGACGAACCAGATCGCTCAATCGCTGCCTGTGTCCGATCAAGCGGAGCTGTGGAGCGATTTACGCCGAATTCATCAGCTCATTGAGACGCGGCAGAATTTGACTCCCGAACAACGACTCCAACCCGGCACGCCCGTGCGCATCATCGCGGGAGCGTTCGCCGGCATGACTGGGGAGGTCATTCGTCAGGGTCGCCAGCTGCGATTCTTGATTGCCGTCAAGTTTCTGCAATGCGGCGCATCCGTCGATGTCGAGAGTTGGATGATTGAACCGCTCGAAGCGCCGTTTCGCTTGAGCGACGCGAACTGAGAGGTCGCCGCTCTTCGACGGACGTAGGTTTCGCGAAAGTGGGCCCAGCCGCTCGATCGTGGCACGATTCATGGACAGGGTCAGTTCTTCATCGAGGCCCGAAAGTCACTTTCCGGCCCCAACGGTCGCCGTTTTTTACCGCCGGCTCGTCCCCTCCGACGAACTGGCCTGGAGCGGGGACAGTGCGGCTCTCGTCGGTCCCGCTTCCGCCCCC
>JBAXFO010000350.1:0-5573 GCA_037139885.1 Planctomycetota bacterium | reverse complement strand
TTTTCGCGCGGCGTGTGATCGTGAACGGCCAGGTCAACTTGGCCGTTCAAGGTGTCAGGACCCTTATTAAAAGGGTCCTGACACCTTTGTTTGCTCCTGACACCTTTGTTTGCCCCAGGAATCTCGATTAGGCGAAAAGGGAACGAATCAGCCTGCCGCCGTCGGTGATCGGTACGGGGCGGGGGCCGCCGAAGAGGTTTTTGTCGGGGTCGATGTTGAGCGCGGCATAGATCGTGGCGTGGAAATCGGGAACGGAGACGGGGTTTTCGAGGGGGCGGGCGCTGAGGTCGTCGGTGACGCCGAACGCGCCGCGATGGCGCAGGCCGCCGCCGGCGAGGACCATCGAGAACGCCCGGCCTTGATGTCCCCGGCCACCGCCGCTGTCGAATTGGGCGGGTCGGCCGAATTCGGTGGCGACGACGATGAGCGTGCGGTCGAGCAGGTCGCGGCTTTCGAGATCGCCGACCAAGGCGGCGAGGGCGATGTCGAGTTCTTCGATGAGCAGATGCTGGCGGAGCTGGCCTTCGTTGTGCGTGTCCCAGCCGGTGCCGTTGAGGAAGTTGAGATTGTGCGATACTTCGATGAAGCGGACGCCGGTTTCGACGAGACGGCGGCTGAGAAGCAGCCGCTGGCCGAATTCGCCGCCATAGCGGGCACGCAACGCGGGGGCCTCTTCGCCGATGCGGAAGGCACGCATGAACTGCGGCCCGGCGAGGCGGAGACTGGCTTCGACGGTTTGTTCGTAGGCGGCCTGCGGTTGAGCGGGGTTCGACGTCCGCAGGGCTTCGAGCAGATATTCGCGGGCGGATTGACGGTCCGCTGTCACACCCTCGTGCCGGGAGAAACCGGCGGGGCCGGCGCTCGTGTCGGTGAGGTAGACGTAGCCGTGGCGCGGGCCGAGGAAGCCGGGGCCGCGGCTGACGTTGGGATAGCCAATGAGGACGTACGCCGGAACCGCATCGGAGAGGCTGCCGCGTTCGTGAGCGATGACGGAGCCGATTGAGGGGTACTGAATCGTCCCTGTGGTGGCGCGGCCGGTGTGGACGCGCATCGTGGCGGCGGCGTGTTCGTCGATGACGTCGTGATGGACCGTGCGGACGATCGTCATCCGGTCGAGCAAGCGAGCGACGCGCGGCAGATGTTGACAAACGCTGACGCCGGGAACGGCGGTCTCGATGCTGCGATACGCGGACCCGGCGGTGCGGGCGCGAGGATCGCCGCGATGCTTTGGGTCGAATGTATCGATCTGCGCCATGCCGCCGCCGAGCCAGAGGAAGATGCAATGGTCGGCGCGGCCACGGATGGTTTCGGTGGCCCGTGCGGTGGAGGCGAGGCCGAGGGCGGCGGAGGTCGAAAGAAAACGGCGGCGGGAGAGCATAGTAAAGTTCCTGAGATCCCGTTTAGCGGGGAGTCAACGGCGACCGCGGGCAGAATCGCATGCGATCGCGAGAGATACTGCCCGCGGTCGCCGTTGGCTCCCCGCTAAACGGTCTTCGTTCATCCTGCCCAATTCACGGGCGAAACACAAACTCCGGCGAATTTAACAGCGACCAGAGAACGTCTTCCAGTCGTTCGCGCCATTCGGGATCGAGCCGGCGTGTCGGCGGATCGCCGCGGCGGGCGGCGGTTTCGAGCAGGATCTTGATCTCGTTCGCTTCGTTCGTCAAATGGTTCGACCACGACACATAACGCGGCGGCTTCCGCTCCGCAGGCACGGCAGCAGGTGGCGTCACGATGCGGTTCGCATACCCCGCGTTCAAATGCGCCATCATCGCGTGGCGTTCGTCGCTGCGCGGTTTGCGGGTTAGCGCCTGCTGCACGAGACGATCGACGAGCTTTTCAACAGGTTGCTCTTCGAGGGCCAAACGTGTGACGCCATGTTCTTCAGACAGCCGCGTCAGCCAGACGCTCATCGCCCCGTTCGCCAAGATCGCGGGTTGCAACACGTTCGGTGCAGTTTCGCGTGTGGTGCGGGCGTCGGGGCGAGTCGGACGCCAGCCGAACGCTTCGAGGACATCGACCACCGCCTGCACCCGCGGGAGCGCGAGGCTGGGCCGGTCGCGTTCGTTCGATGTTGAAGCGAACTGCCAGGCCCGCGTCGGTTTGCCGAGCGAGATCGATTGGGCCTGATCGCGCGAACCGTCGACGTCGAGGTTCACCTCTTCGGTGTCCATCCGCTTGCCCGCGGCGACGAAGAGCGAATCGACGACTTGCTCGGCCGTCAAACTCCGTTTCGCCACGGCCGCATGATACGCGCTCGGCTCGGCGAGCGCGGGATTCACCGCTCGCTGATAGGCATGGCTGGTGAGAATGAGCCGCGTGAGTTGCTTGACATCGTAGCCGCTGCGAACGAGTTCGCGGCCGAGCCATTTGAGAAGTTCGGGATGGGTCGGTTCGCCCTTCTCGAAATCGTCGATCGGCTCGACGATGCCGCGGCCCATGAACTTCGCCCAAACGCGATTGGCGATCACCTGGGCGAATCGCTCATTTCGCGGCGAACTGATGAGGGCGGCGGCTTGTTCCCGAGCATCTCCCTCGACATTTGCGTCTGCGGAGAACTCCGCAAACGGCCAGGCGGGATCGACCTTCACGCCGGGCTGGAGCGTGACTTTGATCAGCGGCGCCCGTCCCAGGCCGTGAATCTTGTCCTTGGGCACGCTGCTCGTCTTGGGGACGACGATCGACTTACGATCGAGCATCGCCGCCAGTGAGAAGAGTTCCTTCTGCGTCCATTTGTGAGCGGGGGCGTCGTGGCAGCGGGCGCATTTCATCTGCACGGCGAGGAACGCGGCCCCGACGATGACGCCCTTTTCCGCCATGGGAACATCGTTCTCCGACGCCATCGCGAAGCCGGCCGGGCCGCCCTGGAAATGGCTGCCGCGCATCAGGAGGAGATCGCTGGCGAAGACGTCGATCGGTTTGTTGTCGAGAAACGATTCGTAGATCCACCAGCGATAGGGGCCGGTATTGTTGAGCGTGGGGTTGAGGATGTTAGGATTTTCACCGAGAACGTCTTGCCAATAACCGACCCAGGCATCGGCCCAACGCGGATCGGCGAGGTAGCGATCGATCCATTGGGCGCGCTTGTCGCGGCGGGTGTCAGCGAGGAACTCGCGGATCTCGGCCAGGGAGGGAACGACGCCGACGACATCGAGGCTGAGCCGGCGCAGAAAGGTGAGATCGTCGCTTAAGCCGGACAGCGTCAGTTCGGCGGCGGGAACAGCCGACCAGCGGGCTCCGCTCGCGATCCAGGTTTTGAGGGCGGCGACCTCGGCGGGTTTCAAGCGATCGCCCTGCGGCGGCATTTTCTCGTTCGGGTCGTCGCTCAAAATGCGCGAGAGCAACAGGCTCTTGTCGGGTTCACCGCGAACGAGGGCGGGCGTTTCGGAATCGCCGCCGGTCAGCAGGGCTGCGAGCGAATCGAGCCGCAAGCCGCCCTTGGCCTTCTTGCCTTCGTGACAGCTGAAGCAGCGCGTTTCGAGGATCGGTTTGACTTCTTTCAGGAAGTCGATCGTCTCGTTGGGTGTCGACGCTTCGGCGCGAATGGCGACGAGTTTTTGCGCCAGAAAATGGTCGATCGCGTTGTTGGCCGGGAAGCCCGCGGGAAGCGCCGGCACATCGATCTCGGGCGTTTGCCCGAGCCACGCCTTCGTTTCTTCACGGCGACGATCCCACGGGCCGCGTGCCTTGTTCCAGGCCGCGGCTCGGCGCGCCTTCTCCAAATCGGCAAGGCGACGCTCTTCGCGTTCTCGGTAATCGTTCCAGCCGAGATCGTTGTAGGTAATCGTCTGTTGGGGGGAAACGAGGTGAAACGATGTCATGCCGGCGGGCGACAGGGCGACGACGGTCTCGCCGAGTTCGGGGCGGATGCCCGCCTTGCCGCGTTTGCCGCCGACGATGGTTTCGAGAACGATCTGATGCGTCTTGCCTGGCGAGGCAAACGCGACCCACGCTTCGCGATTGCCCGGCGGGGCGAAGCGAAAGTCGGGGCCGAGGTCGAGATAATTCGTCGGGATCGGATTATGGCCGTCGCCCCGGTGGGAGGCAAACGGCGTCGAGAGAATCATCTGCCCATCGACGAACAACCGCGCCGCCCCGCGACCGCGCAAAAGGAGCCGATGAGCCCCGGCCGGCAGCTTGACTTCGGCCCCCGCGCGCAGCAAATAGGGATTCGGCCGATCGCCGCGCACGCCGGTATCGACATATTTCTGCGGCGTGCGAAAGAACCCGAACGCCTCGGCCGTATACGATTCGCTCGCCGGCGACCGCACGGCCGGCCACGCGTTCTCCGCCGGCACGCCGTCTTCGCAAATCTCGACCAGCACGCGATCGACCGGCAGCTTCATGACCACCGCCACGGGAGCGATCCGCCGCGCATGCCGCGCGATCGACGCCGGCGGCAGAGCGGTGCGATAAATCGCGACCTCGTCGAGCCAGCCGTGAAACGAGTTGCCGGGCGCCCCCTTTTTCGCGGAGCCGATCCAGACATCATCGCCATCGACAACCGGCGCCCGCGTCGTCGCCCCGGCCATGTCCCAAACGCCAGCGACAGGAGCGCCATCGAGATATCCACGCAGCGAATCGGGCCGGCCGAAGGTGTAGCTAACCGCAACATGATGCCACCCGCTGCCGATCTTGAAGCCTGCGTTCGCGGTCCAGCGGTGCATCGCTCCATCGAGTTCCGCCGTCTTTGCGCTGCGGAACAGAAAACTGACTCGTGCCTCACCCTGCACGCCGGCCAGACGAAGTGCGTAATTCTGATTCTCGGCCGCGAAACCGGGATTGTCGGTACGGCCCTTGCCGACGATATACATGAACGCTTTATCGCCGAGCGACGCCGGGTTGACCCAGGCTTCGAGCGTGATCGACGACTCGCTATCGAAGCGCAGATTGCCCTCGATATCCTTCTCGCGCACCTTCAGGTAAACGCCCTTGCCGGTGAAGAACGCCGCCTTATTCGCCGCATCCAAAGCCGGAAACTCCTGCCCGTGCAGCGATGTCGTTTCAATCTTCGGCGCCCCGACCCAGGTCCCCATCACCGGTCCATCAAACGACCACCGCGCCACAGCCTGCGCCTCCTGCTCGGGCGGCGCAGACGTCGCCTCCACCGGATCATCACGCTGCTGCGCCGCCGCCCCCGCAGCCCAAATCATCCCGCTCAAAAAAAAAAGGCCAATCCGCATGGGACATCCCAAGTGGTATTCGATTGAAAGGACCTTTGAACCGATCTTTCCCAGATGAACGCCTCCGGGAACACGAATCGGCTGTGCTGTGATAGATTACCCCCCACGACGGGCCGCCTGCAAGGAATTTCGTGCCCGAATGATGTCTCGAACATAGTCGAACTGCCCCCAAGCTGCCGCTCCAAGGACGCGCCGGCGGGGGTGCGTTACCTGTATAAGACGAACGGGAATGTGATTGTCTATTTCGATGCGATCGCCATATCGGCGGGCATTTCTGGACACAAGAATCTTGGCGCCGGGGCGGATTTGGATAAGCCGGTTACTGTTAATTCAGGCCGGAAGGTACTCGAAGACACCCCTCGGACCCTGATGGAAAAAGGGGAGGTCGAT
>JBAXFO010000349.1:0-5575 GCA_037139885.1 Planctomycetota bacterium | reverse complement strand
TGTCGCCCAGGAAGAGATAACGGTTCTTTCCTGCGGTTTCGCTGCCGGGAACGAGCCGTTTTTCAAGGCCGAGTTCGCGGGCGAGCTCGAGGGTGGTGGGTTTGGAATCGAGGAAGCCGTTGGGGCCGAGCTCATAGGTAAGGCCATCGCGTTCGACCGTCCAGGCCGTGCCCCCGGGACGCGAATCGCTTTCCAGGACTTGAACCTCGGCGTTCGGCATGCGCTGTTGCAGGCGAAACGCGAGGGCCAGTCCGGAAAGGCCGGCGCCGACGATGAGAATGCGTTCGGGCATGCGTGACGCCTCGCGGAACCAACGAGATGGGGCAAGCCGTTCGCTTGCCCCATGTCGAATTTTGCCTTACGAGGAAAAGCGAAGGCCTACTTCTTCTTGTTCGTCGGCCGAATGAGGACGACGCCGCCGTTGGGGCCGGGAACGGCGCCGCGGACGAGAAGGAGGTTGTTGGTCGTGTCGATGCGGACAATGGTGAGATTGCGGGTCGTGATCTGGGCGTTGCCCATTTGACCGGCCATGCGGATGCCCTTCTTGGGGCGACCGGAACCGCGGTTGGCGGCATGCGAACCGATCGAACCGCGTTGCCGCGACCCCTTCTTCACGCCGTGGCTTGTCCGCAAGCCGGCATAACCGTGCCGCCGCATAACGCCCTGAAAACCGCGACCCTTGCTGGTCGCGATGACGTCGACGCGGGGAATCTTTTCGAACACATCGTTGACGCCGAGAACCGTGCCGACCTTCAGTTCGCTCGGCTTGTCGAGGCGGAATTCGCGGATGTACTTCTGCGGTTCGCAGTTGGCCTTTTCGAGAATCGTCTCGCCGGCCTCTTGTTTGGCCTTGCGCGTCTTCGATTCGAGATCGGAAGCGACATGGCCGCGTTCGGCGCGGATGGCCTTCTTGCGGGGCTTGTCTTTGAAACCCAGCTGCAAAGCGTCGTAGCCGTCGCGTTCCTGCGTCCGCACCTGCAAAATGGGGCAGGGGCCGCAATTAATCACGGTGACAGGATGGAGCACGCCCTTGTCATCGAAGACCTGGGTCATGCCGACCTTGACGCCAATCAAACCAAGGGGCATCGGAAACCTCATCAGGGCCCAAAGCGATTTCTCGGCCAAAAGAGAAGGAAAGGTTGTTCCTCCGGGTTTTTTCACGGCTGAGAGAAATCGCGACTCAGCCCCGGAGACGACCGTTATGCCCGCGCAAAGCGGGAAATGAAATTATGCAAACTGACGGCGCCATCGACAAGGGAGTCGCGATCGCTTCACGCCGATTGTCCAATCAAGCCGAAGCCAGGCGGTACGAGCCGGGTCGTGTCGTCGCATGGGCGTTTCGGTTTTCCAAGGCGATTTTGAACCACAGAGACACCGAGAACACAGAGAGTTTACCGAGACGATCGCCGTTTTCGCAACGTTTTCCGCTCGACACATCGTCGTCCATCGACGCCTCTCTGTGCTCTCGGCGTCTCTGTGGTTCAAACGTCTTTTGAACAATGACGCCTGTAAAGATCAAACGCACAGGCGAGCATGCCCGGCATCCACAAGCGACCTATCGCCCCGCGCAGGTGGAGTTTGACGGGACGTTTCCGTTCGTCGCGGAACGCAATGAGAAGTTGGAGCGAATCATCGCGGGCTGTCGCCCATGGTCGAAATTCTGGCAACAGATAAAAGGGGCGAAACCGTCTACGTCCCTATATTCCGTTTCCGATTCCCAGCCCCTCATGCTCCCAAGTTCGGAGCGGCAGATATAATTGCCGCAAGCTCATTTCACGACAGGGATGGTAAAAGCTATGCGCGGACAAGTTGGTCAGAGAAAGCGGCTGATCGAGGTTACGGAAGCGAACGTTCGTAACGGCCAACTTTATCTGACGGGAAACTTGGGGTTCTTTCCGGCAGCGTGCTTCGGTTCCTCCTCCAAAAATGGACCGCTCGGGCGGTCGCTCACGCTCGAAGTGGAAGGGTTAACAGAACCCGTTCTGACGGATATCCCCACTGAGTCAGACAGTTCGGAGCCCCGACGCTTCTTCCGTAACCGATCGTGGGTGCCGAAATTCTTCGAAGCGTGCCGCATCAAGCCCGGCGACTTCGTCACCCTCGAAAAACTCGCTCGCTTCCGCATTCGCATCGCCCCGTCCAGCGAGGCCGATGTCAAGACGCACCTTTCGCTCGCAGAGCGGCGCGAAACCCGTGAAGCCGCCCTGGAGAAAAATGGCCAAGCCGCGAACGGCCCTAAGACGTATCGCTGGCCCACGAAGGCCCCAAAGGCGGAGTTTCATCCGGCGACGAAGCCGGATCCCAAGGGACTTGTGGCGATCGAACGCGTGAATTGGAAGTCTTTCCGAACCGTCGACTTATTCGCTGGCATTGGCGGCATCCGCCTTGGCTTTCAGGAAATGGGCGGAAAAGGAGTCTTCGCTTCGGAATGGGATCCCCTCGCCGCCGTGACCTATGAGGCCAATTTCGGTGAGAAGCCGTTCGGCGACATCACAAAAGTAGAACCTTCGGACGTTCCCGACCACGACGTTCTACTCGCAGGTTTTCCGTGCCAGCCATTTAGCATCATCGGCGAACGGAAGGGATTTGGAGACACGCGGGGCACTCTTTTTTTCAACGTCAAAGAAATCCTGCGAGTGAAGCGTCCTCCTGCCGCGCTCCTCGAAAACGTCAAGCAGTTCAAGACACACGACAACGGGCGCACTTTTCGCACGGTCATCGAGCATCTCGCCGAACTCGGCTACTACACGCACACGGCGATCCTCAACGCTCTTCATTACGGAGTGCCGCAGACGCGCGAGCGAACTTTCATCGCCTGCTTCCGAGCGAATCTGGATTTTCAGTTTCCCAAGCCCAATCCGTCAATGGCGTCTCTCAGTGATGTCTTAGAACCGGAGGATCAAATCGATCCGAAGTTCATCGCCTCGGAAGGAATTCAGGCGAAACGACTCCAACGACTTCGCGAACAGGGGGTGGCGCCGTTCTATCCGTCGGTCTGGCATGAGAACAAAGGCGGAGCGATCGGCATCCATCCATTTTCTTGCGCACTGCGGCACAATGCGTCCCACAATTACCTTCTCGTCAATGGGCGGCGACGTCTCACGCCGCGAGAAAGCCTTCGATTGCAAGGTTTTCCTGAAGAATTCAAGATTGTGGTCGAACCCCGAGCGATTCGCGCTCAAACGGGCAATAGCGTCGCGGTCCCCGTGATCCGCGCGATCGCCAAGGAAATGATTCAATCGCTTGCGCGGGCTCGATTGCGCGGCGAGGAAACTCAATCGAGTTTGTTTGCCTGCTTGGAAGGGTAGTTCTCAAGCGAAAGATGGAATGCCAAAACATACAGCTCAACTGACTGAAGCGAAACAACAACTGGATCGGTTGGTTGCGAACGCGCGCGACCAGTTGCTGATGCCGATCACCATCGCTGAAGTTCTACGCAGAATCGCCGATAAGACAGCTGATATCAACGACATCGACGCGATTCGTAAGAATTCGTACCATTGGTGCGCGACCATTTGTCGTCGCTTGTTTGGGAAAAAGCTCAGCCTCAATCGGTCGTACTGGGGGCGACTCTATTCGCACCACGTACCGCCGACCTCGTTGGCGACACTGGCTGAGCACAACGGGGACACCAATGGAGTGGCCGAAGCGTATGTTTATGCCCGCCTTCGGCAGACGACGATCAGCCTGCAAGCCATCCGGAAGTCGATCAACGAGATTCCCAGGAGCGAATTTATTCTCGCCGAGTTTCTTTCCGCATTCGAGTCTGACGAGAAACTCAAAAGGAGTATCGACAAGGCTTACGAAGTCGTCGTACACGCTTTGTTCAATGCGATCGCAGGACGCGTAAAAGCTCAGGTAACGGTTTCGGTTTCAACGGCAGACGCTGCGATTCTCGAAGATTTCAAAGACTTTTGCAAGTTGCTCCTCGGAGTAGACGCCGAAACGCCGACCATGACCGTTCCAGCGAGGCTCTATCGCGTTGGCGGAGCGAATTCGCGAGACGGCGGTGTGGATTTGTGGGCGAATTTCGGGCCTGCCATCCAAGTCAAACACGTCTCGCTGGACGCGGCAATCGCTCCTCCAATTGTTGAAAGCGTGTCGGCGGAACACATGGTCATTGTTTGTCTTGATGCAGACAAACAGGTGATCGAAGTCGTGTTGAAACAATTAGGGCTCGACAGCAAGGTGAGAGGGATCATTACCAAGGCGGATTTACAGAGGTGGTACGGACTGGCCCTCGGGCCGAAACATTTGGACGACATGGCGGCGCCTCTGTTCAAAGCGCTCCTAACCGAATTTGATGACGAGTTTCCGCTTGCCAACCCCGCGGCGATTGACGCCCTCGTCAAAGAACGGGGATACGACGCTCTCACGCTCGATGGCGATTGGAGCGTGGCGGAGCCAGTGGTCCGAGCCCCCAATTCAAAGAAAAAGCCCACGTCGAAGGAAAATCCAGCAAAGCCCAAGGAGACGGGGACCGCCTCACCTGAACAATCAGCCGTCGCGCAGGCCCGGCCTCGGCGGAGGCCATAGAGAGATTCGAACTTGTCGGCGCCGCCGTAGGATTTCGTCGCCCAAGATCGAATCGGCATGCTCAATCGGGCAGTTCGACGATTCGGAAATTGCGGAAGCTGAGATTGGTCGTCGGGTCGTGGCCTTGGAGGCTGATGTGGCCGGCGTCGCGGCGGTAGCCGGTGCGGGCGTTATCGCTGGGGGGGCGGTGGTCGTACCAGTCGATGGTTTGGATGCCGTCGACCCAGGTGGCGAGGTGATTGGCGTTGGCGAGGATGGTGAACGTGAACCATTCGCCGTCTTTGGCGACGGCCTGGCGGGCGGGGACCCGGCGATAGATCGCACCGGTGCCGTAATCGGCGGCGGCGGACAGGACCTTCTTCTTGGCGAGCAGTTTGTTCGTGCCCGGTTCGTATTCGTCGATGGTGTATTCTTTGGTCGCTTCGGGTAGGAAGTTGTTGTTGATCTGGGCTTCATAGCCGTTTTGATATTCGCCGGGCCGGCAGCGGAAGAAGACGCCGCTATTGAGGTGTTTGCCGTTGGTCTTGCATTCGAGTTGCAGGAAAAAGTTCTTGTACTTGGCGTCGGTCTGCAGATCGCCGGGGCCATCCTCGATGGAGAGGACGCCGTCTTTCACGTCAAATTTCGATTTCTTGCCTTCGAAGATGCTCCAGCCGGAGAGGTCTTTGCCGCTGAAGAGCGACTTTGCGGCAAGGGGTTTGAGCTTGACGCTGCGGATCTCTCCCGCGCCGACGCCGCGAAAGGAAACGTGCGAAAGGGCGCCGTTCTTGTTGTCGTGAGTGACGGTGTGTTGTTTCCAGTCGTCGACGGGGCTTTCGTAGATGTTCTCGATGGAATTGCCGCGTGATTCGAGCCGACAGGCGACGCCGCCGCGGCTTTCGAAGGCGAGTTGGAAGGCGGCGGGGGGCGGGAACAGCCAGGTGGCTTCGCCGTTGCCGCCGGCGGGGAGAGCGATACGGCCCTCGCCGACACGGACGTCTCCCTTCGTTGTCCATCCATAAGGGGATTTACCGTCGAAGAGAAGGATCCAGCCTTCGTT
>JBAXFO010000348.1:0-5598 GCA_037139885.1 Planctomycetota bacterium | reverse complement strand
GCGCTATCGGATGACGGGGAAGAAGATTCAAGCGGGCAAGGGAACGAGAACGGCGACATCGAGCAGCGTCATCATCGGTTCAAGCAAGCGGTGGATCAGGCGTTGAGGCTGCGTGGAGGCCGGGATTTCGGGAGCCGGAGGAGTACGATGTTTTTTTTGAAGGGGCTACTGGATCAGCTCAACGCGGGGCGGCGCGAGCGAGTGCAGGTTTCGAGCCGTTCGCGCTACTCGGAACCGTACCTGCGTCGCACCTACGGGCTTTTGAACCTCGCGGGCCGTCGTCGTAGCATCTCGTGAGCGAACGTATGATTCTTTGACCGAGAGCCGAATGCGGCAAATCCGCACGTCCGGTTCGACGAGCGGGAGGTGGAAACGGAGCATGGGGTGCGGGGCTGAGCCACGCAGGGGAAATCCGGACATCCGGAAATCCCTCCGCCTAAACCGCCGCGCCACCTCTCGACTCTACGCCTCGTGCCATTTTTCGGTTCAGGTCTGCAAAAGTTGCGGCCGGCTCTGCGCGGCTCTATAAACACGACGATGATAATCGCGGCTGGCCCGTGGCTGGTCCTTTTTCAATCCAGGTGTTAATAAGTTCTCGGCGTTCCAGGCTCATCATCGCATCACAATACGAAAGCCCGCGCCGAAACTCGGGTTTGACGGCCGAATCCTCCCACGGATCGCCGACCGGCAGCCTCTGGCTTCGTCTGCGAAGCCACCGCCTCGGAGTACTCGCTCTGAGCCCTCGGCTGGGCCCTTGGGATTTTGCAATAGACTTGCGATATTGTCCCCATACCAATCCTCACACCACTCCCACACGTTTCCATGCATGTCGTGCAGCCCGAAACCGTTAGCTGCAAAACTCCCCACCGGCACGGTCGTCGCGCGATTCACTCCCTTCGCATTCCCTGGATAAGGGTAGTTGCCGTTATAATTCGCTTGCCCAGAGGTCAGATTCTTTCCCGTCGAAAACGGTCCCTTGGTCCCGGCTCGACACGCGTACTCCCACTCCGCCTCGGTCGGTAGAGTATACTCTTTCCCTTCCTTCTCCGATAATCTCCTGCAAAACTCTCTCGCGTCGTTCCAACTTACTGTCTCGACGGGTAGCCTTGGGCCATTGAATTTGCTGGGATTGCCCCCCATCAATTTGGTGTACTCTTCTTGCGTCACCTCGAACTTCCCCATCCAGAATCCCTTTGTGATATCAACTTCGTGCTCGTCCTCATTGTTGTCCCGCTTTTTCTCGCTTGGTGGCGAACCCATCATGAACCTACCCGGTGGGATCCACACCAGCACCATCCCGATTGAATTACTTATTATGCGTTCCGTTTTTTGGTCGTCGGTCTCCGTCGGCGGAACAGATTTCTTAATAAGCGGCGTAACCTTGGCGACCTCGGGGGCGACAGCGGCCGGCGCTTCCAATTTGGGTACCTGTAATTTCGGAATTCCTGAATCCCGTGGTTTGGGAACTGCCACCAATGGGGTAACGCGGGTCTCTTTTTCTTGGGATTTAGCGTCTTTGCCCGAAGGCGGTCGATTTGCGCTGTTTGGCCCAATCAGCAAAATCCCGGCGACAATTGGGACCAACAGCGATACGACGGCAATCACCCACCAAAAACCGAGACGGTTCTTGCCATCTGGCGGATTATCAGATGTTGCAACAACATGCGAATGATCCTGTTCAAAGGCAAATGGCGTGGCATGTTGCTTTGTTTCAAGCTTTCCCGCCCGTAAAGTCGCGGCTTCGAGTACTGTGAGCGGTGCTTGCGGATTTGAAACACGTCGGACAAAGGCTTGGCACGACGGCCAGCGGTTGCTCGGATCCTTCGCCAAGGCACGGGCTACCGTCGGACGTTCGTTCGCCGGCAGCATGCTCAAGTCTGGAGCACCCCGAAGATGGCCGTTCATTATTTGGGCATAATTTCCCGTAAACGGCACTCGTCCACCGCGAAGATGGCAATAAGTGATGGCCAACGAATATTGGTCCGAATGAATCGATGTTTTTCCTTTTACGAACTCCGGCGGCGCGTACGCTAGAGTCATGCTACCGGTATGACCGGTCGATGAACTCTCCAGCGCGCGAAGGAGGCCGAAGTCGCCCAATTTTACCGAACCCCCGACGAGGAGGAGATTCTGCGGCTTGATATCGCGATGCTGAAGGGACATTTCGTGCTTGTCGCCAATAGTGTGGCGTGGCGCGTTTAAGAAATCGAGTCCTCGGGCGGCTTCTTCCATGTATGCAAGCAATTCTTTTTTAGGGATTCCCACTTCCCCGCTATCGATAGCTTCGGTCAAGCGATCCATCAATGAGCGATCGGCGAGTTCCATCGCGAGGATGAGCGAGTTGCCCTTTCGCCACGCGCCGAAGCTGGAGATCAAGTGTGGATGTCGAAGGTTCTTCATGGCGTCAAGGGATCGAAGCTCGGTATCTGCGAGGCCACCTTCCAGATTCACGAACTTGATCGCCACATGAAAGCCACCGTGTCCAATGGCCTTCCAGACTTCGCCAAACCCGCCCCGCCCAAGAGCACTTTCCAGGACATAACCTTCGACCGGTTCCGATCCAGGCCGAAGACCATCAGATCTTTCCCATTCCTTGAGTGGTCCACCCTGGAATCGATTGGAGAGCTGTAAATAGGTGCTATTTTTGAGTACCGGATCCATGGCCTCCAATGCCCGAACTTTTTGGCGCAGCGATTCCAACAACTCCGGATTGTCGCGGCAAAGAACCTCCAGAGACGTATCGTCCCCACGGAGATGCATTTCTTCCCACCGAAAGAGCAGGTCGTCGATTTTTGACCGGGTCGACATAAGGCGGCATCCCAATCATTTACGTAGGCAATGCGCCTTTCAAGACCTCGAATAGTTTTAGACGCGCGGACTGCCAACGACGCTGCAAGGTTCGATCCGAAATCCCCAATAACTTCGCGGCCTCAGCTTGCGGGAGTTCTTCATACCACAGCAAATTGAAGATCTCCCGATCTTGCTCAGGCAATTGCTCTACCTGAAGGTGGAATTCGGACCAACACGCGAGTCGGACAGGATCATTGGTTGAAGATGAGGCTTGGATGCGACCGGACTTCCCGGTCGAATTCGATTTGTTTCCGGGTTCGGTCGTATAGTTTGCGGCAATTCCCTCGGGGCCGGAGTAGTGCCGACTCAGGTCCACCAGCTCACGCCGAATATTGGTGGCCGCCAGGTTGAAGAAATGCCGGACCGATTGCGGCACGCAGTTCGCCAACGACCGGTGTAGGCGAAGCGCCGCATTTTGAAATACGTCGTCCGTCTGCTCCCACCGGTGAACGGCCGGGAAGGATTTCAACATTTTTCGGGTCAAGCGGCGCAGCCGATCCTCAGCCGTCGCGATCAGAAAATCGCTGGCTTTGGGGTCTCCCCCCCGAAGACGCTCGATCCAGACCGCCAATTTGGCGGTTTGGCTTTCGGCCATGGCCTTGTTCCTAAAAACTGACCCGCGGCAGCCGTTCACATTGGCTGGAAGCCTCAATCCTACCACTCCTCGAAAGGTTTGCCAGGATTTTTTGGCGGCTGATCGCTTGAAGTCTCGCATGGCTAGGTAGAGGTGATCGGACAAACGAGACCGAACTTCTCGGCTCTCAAATACCCCTGGCCGTAGGCCGCACTCCAGTGGGAAAACTACTCCGCGGCGCAACTTGGAGATTCAACCATGCGTGCGACTCTTGCAACTCTTGTCTTGGTATTGGCCGCTTGCCAAGCCGACGCCCAAACCATCGTTACCGGTCGTCCCAATGTTCAGGGCGGGTACAACTACAGCAACGGTGTCACTTCGTCCCCGACCATCCGAGGAGGCCAGTCGTTCAACGGCCCCGCGGGGCGTCCCATCGGGACCGCAAATCCAAACATTTTCGGGGGCAGTAACTATTCTTCGGCGTCCGGCGGTTACGGTGGTTATTCGAGCCCAAACATTCAGGGGGGCCAGAACTACTACGGTTCCAGAGGGAATTATTCCGGCTATTCGACGCCCAACATCCAAGGCGGCCAAAATTATTACGGCGCCAACGGTCGGCTTAACGCTGCCAGTGCGCCCTCCAGCTTTGGCGCAGCAGCGACTGGCATCGTGATCCAATACCTGTTCGATCAATTCTCTCGGTAACTCCAACGAAGGAACTGAGATGGAAGCCCGGCAGAAAGGGAATTGGGCAGGAAAAAGGGCCGGGGCGCCCTGAGAGGTCGCATCGCCCGATTGGCCAAGTAATTGCCCGATCCCTTTTTTTCAAAGCGAATCGATGGAAGTAGAGTCGCTCCGGGGTTCCGGTGAGAATCTCCTGCAGATAAGTAGATGTGGCGCGCGTTTTCGGGTTTTCCCATTTGTTTTGAGGTAATACTCATGAGCACATTCGTCAAAGTATTCTTCGCCGATGGCCATCGAAGCGAATATCCAACTCGACATTTCGGCGTCGGCCATTTTGAGGCGGATCAACCATTGCATGTCGGCGAGACGACTATCACGCAAGTTCAACTCGTTAGAGATGATGTTGCCCCGATTGCTTGTTTTGTGCTTGAGGCGTTTAGCATTCAGGAACAAGAGTCAGGACTTTGGACAATACGGATATCTCGGGATGATGAAGGAGCCGAAATATACGATTTGGAATATTACGCCAAAACGCAGTTCGGCGAAAGGGTGCAACCGGCGGTCATGCAATGGAATCACGAAAAGAACGAAATGGAAGGAAATTAGCGATTGGCACCCTGGATCGGAGAAATCTCTTCACCGCAATAGTTAAAAAAAAACACTTCTGTCGCCGCCCAAGCGGCGGCGACAGACTGTCATGAGCGAGTTCTGCGCGCCCATCTACTTGCGTGACAGCGACGGGCTGATCAGGAAGTTGACTGCGATTGCTCCCGCGGCAATGAAGACGTTGAAACCATGAAGGATTGGCGATGAAGGGAGCATCACCAAGATGACGGAACTCGTCAGCGAGCCGATGATCAGGGCGAAACACAGGCCACCGGAAAGACGCTGAGCCCACCGAAATTGCAGGAGCAGGCACGTCGATTGAATGACCATCGCAATGCACAATAAGAGGACGACGGTGTCGATGCCCAGGAGGAGGTCTTCGACTGGGGATCGAGCGTTTCGTAACGAAAGGGCTGCGACCAAGAAGCCGTAGCCGAGCAGGCCGAGGATTCCGGTCAAAAGCCCGATGAGGCCCGCCGCCCGTACCGAGGCCTTGAGCGTTCCGTTGTTTTGCGGGGACTCCCCGAGCGCATCATCCGGAAATGGAATTTCGGGAATGTCTCGGGCCGTGCGCCAGTCATCGAAGTCGGGATGCCAAACACGATCGTGCGGTTTGAGCTTGCCGGTTCGGGCCAGGGCTTTCAGCGTTGCTTCGTCAACGGGGCCCTGACGGTCGTTGCCGATGGAATAATACCAGTTTCGGGTTGAGTCCATGACATCCTCCTCGAAGGGAAAGTGGGAACGGTGATTGGAAAGAAACGAAGCGGTGTTGCGCGGTGACGATCGTGGGTTTGTCCTCGCTGCGACGGTGTCAGCGGAAGTACCGAAACAGCGAGATCGTCAGCCAGCCGATGATCAGGCCGGCGATGAGGGCGCCGAGCCCG
>JBAXFO010000347.1:0-5609 GCA_037139885.1 Planctomycetota bacterium | reverse complement strand
GGTTCCCGCTCCGGCGCTGGCGACCTGTCAGCGCTCTCCCGCGGAAAAGCCCCGAACGAAACGAGCAAGAAATCCGCCCTACCTTGACCCATTTTCCACCGTTCTGTAGAATAAGCTTGCACCACATTCGGAACAATCGACTCATCTTCGCGCGAGGGAACGCAGGGAAGACTCTACGCCAGTAACGCTGGCTGACTTTGCCGGTTGGGAAGGCTTTCCGACCGGATATATTTGTTCATAGCCCATGGATGGGAACTCTCTTGCAATCATTCTCGGCCTATACTGGAGCGTCACGATTTTCGACATCGTCGAAATCCGTGCGGCTGTCGGTGTGGCCGGGCGATAACGACGGATCCGATCTTGCTCGCGAGTACCGCGTGAACGACGATTGGGTAGATCTGAAGCAGCAAGTCAAGGAAGCCAACGACATCGTCGATGTGGTTGGCGGGTACATTCCCTTGCGTCCCGCCGGGCCTACGTTCAAAGGCCTATGCCCGTTCCACGAAGACAAACGTCCATCTTTCGATGTCGACCCGCGCCGCCAACGCTATCGGTGTTGGGCTTGTAGCAAGTTTGGCGATGTTATCAGTTTTGTGATGGAATACGAGCATGTTGGTTTTCAAGATGCTCTTGAACTTCTCGCGCGGAAGGCGGGAATTTCCCTCGAAAAAGTGAAAAAAACTCAACAAGGCCCAAGTCGCGCCGTTATGCTGGATGTAATGCGATGGGCCAATGAGCAATATGCGGAATGCTTGCTCGATTCCCCGCAGCAACAAGCCGAGGAAGCGCGAATTTATCTCGGCAAGCGCGGGCTCACGGGCGAAACGGTTCGCCAGTTCGGCCTGGGGTTCGCTCCCGGAACGGGCGAGTGGTTGGTGGCCAAGGCCTTAAACATCGGCTTGTCCACGGAGATTTTGGAAGTCGTCGGCTTGATCGCCAAACGGAATGAAGGACGAGGCCATTACGATCGATTTCGCGACCGTGTCATGTTTCCCATCCGCGATCTCGCGGGAAACGTCGTCGCGTTCGGCGGTCGCATCCTCCCCTCTTCCCCCATGGCGGCGAACGGCGCCCCCAAGTATTACAACTCCGCACAAACGCCGATCTTCGACAAGAGCAACCAGCTTTACGCCCTCGATCGCGCCCGCAACGCCGCCCAGAAGAGCGGCACGCTCGTCGTCGTGGAAGGATACATGGATGTGCTGATGGCCCATCAGCACGGCATCGGCAACGTCGTCGCCCCCATGGGCACGGCTTTGACGGCCAAACATATCAGGAAGCTGCGCGGCGTCGCCGAGCGCGTGATCCTGATTTTCGATGCGGACGCCGGCGGCTCCGGCGGCGTCGATCGAGCCTTGGAGTTGTTCGTGAGTCAGGAGCTCGATCTGCGGATCGGCATTCTCCCCCAGGGAGACGACCCGTGCGACGTTCTCGTTAAGAACGGCGCCCCGGCCTTGCAGAAGGTGTTCGACGACGCGAAAGACGTCTTCGAATTCAAGCTGCGGCAAGTGTGGCCCGACGAGGCGAACGGTTCGGTGGAACAAAAACGCGCCGCGGCCGAAGCGATGCTTCAGGTGCTGGCGGCGGCCCCCACGCTTGGGGGTCTGAAGATCGAGTTGATGGTGAATCGCATCGCCCATCGGCTCGGTTTGAAGGAAGAGACTGTGTGGACGCGCCTTCGCGAATTGTGGAAGGCGCGACAGAGTTCCGAGGCGGGGCCGGCTCGCGAGTTTCGTCGCGATCAACCCGAACCGGCCCCGGAACCCCGAGCCGCACCCGCGGCTCGGCACGAAGTGGAGCTGCTCGAACTCCTGCTGGCGCATCCCGCCCTGGTGGTTCGCGCGGTTGCCGATGACGCCTGCAACTTGGTGGAGCATCCCGGTCTTCGTCAGCTTCTGGAGGCGCTCTTGCGTCTGCATGCTGATGGGCGAACCCCTGACCTGGACCACCTGCACACCGTCATCGACAACGAACGATTGTTGGAACGGGCTTTACTGCTGCACGACCGTGGGCAGGCTCAACCCGATCCGCAATCGGCATACGGCAAGGTGCTCGAGCGTTTCCGCGAAAAACTGGAAACCCAACGCACCCAGGACCTGAAAACCCAAGTGCTCGCGGTCAATGACCATGCCTCCGCTCGTGCGGTGCTGGCCAAGCTGCGAACGAAACCGGACACTGGCGAGAACTAGGAAGGCTAACCCCTCATCTCGCGAACCGTCGAATCGAAATGCGCTCAGACCTCTGTCCGCACTCGCCCCCGACGCTCGCTTGATCTAATAGAATCCTTCCGGGTTTGTGGAGGTTTGGATGGACCTGACATTGGACGACGGTTTGAAGACCCTCATCGAACAGGGTAAAGACAAGGGCTACCTCACGTTCACGCAAGTGAACGAGTTTCTGCCCGACGACGCCGTCAACCCCGAGAAGCTCGACCAACTCCTCGGCCTGCTCGAAGAGAAGGGCATCGAGCTCATCGACGAAGACGAGGCCCAGGACCGCGAAGGCAGCGCGACCCGCACCACGCGCGACGCCGGCGAGGCCGACATCGAGGCGGAACTTCGCGAAATTGATGTCGCCGCCATCATTCAAGATGAAGGCGACGGCAAGCGCATCGACGACCCCGTCCGTATGTACCTCACGCAGATGGGCGAGATTCCGCTCCTCACCCGCCAGCAAGAAATCGCCCTCGCCAAGAAAATCGAAGTGACCCGCAAGCGCTTTCGCCGCAAGGTCCTCGAATGCGATTACGCTCTGGTCAGCGTCGTCGATACCCTCAAACGCGTGCACACGAACGAACTGCCGTTCGACCGCACCATCAAGGTGTCGCTCACGGAGAATCTCGAGAAAGACAAAATTCTCCAGCGCATGCCGCACAACCTCAAAACGCTCGAACGCCTGCTCGAGCAGAACGTCGAAGACTTCACCAGCAGCCTCGACGAACGCCTCGGCGAAGACGAGCAAAAGGGCTTTCGCCGGCAACTGAAGCTCCGCCGCCGTAAAGCGGTCACGCTCGTGGAAGAATTGTCGATCCGCACGCAGCGCGTGCAGCCTTTGATGAAGAAGCTCGAGCAGATTTCCGTCCGCATGACGGAGCTCGAAACGCACATCAAGGAGCTCGACGGCGAACGAGCCGCTCGCGAAGACCGGGCCAACCTGGAAAAAGAGCTTCGCGACCTCATGATGATGACGCTCGAAGACGCCGGCGGCCTCGCGCGCCGCATGGAGTCGGTTCGCGAACGCTTCGGCGAATACGAGCAAAGCAAACGCGACCTCTCCGGCGGCAATCTCCGCCTCGTGGTCTCGATCGCCAAGAAGTATCGCAATCGCGGCTTGTCGTTCCTCGATCTCATCCAGGAAGGCAACACCGGCCTGATGCGTGCGGTCGATAAGTACGAGTATCGCCGCGGCTACAAGTTCAGCACGTACGCGACATGGTGGATTCGCCAGGCGATCACCCGCGCCATCGCCGATCAAGCCCGCACCATCCGCATCCCGGTGCACATGATCGAAACGATGTCGAAACTCCGCAACGTGTCGAAGAAGCTGCTGCAACAGCTTGGCCGCGAACCCACGATCGAAGAAACCGCCAAGGAAGCCGGGATCACGATCGAAGAGACGCGCCGGGTGATGAAGATCAGCAAGCACCCGATCAGCCTCGACCGTCCCGTGGGTGAAAGCGAAGACAGCTACTTCGGCGACTTCATCGAAGACGATGGCGTCGAAAGCCCCGTCAACGCCGCCACTCACGAGATGCTCAAGGACAAGATCGACAACGTCCTCAAGACGCTCACCTACCGCGAACGCGAGATCATCAAGCTGCGTTACGGCCTGGGCGACGGCTACACCTACACCCTGGAAGAAGTGGGCCGCATCTTCAAAGTGACCCGCGAACGCGTCCGCCAGATCGAAGCCAAGGCGGTCCGCAAACTCCAACACCCGGTCCGCAGCCGGCATCTGGAAGGGTTCCTGGACGGGATTCGGCAGTAACGATTCGGATCAATCGATCAAAAAGAAGCCCGCGAAGAGACTCTTCGCGGGCTTTTTCGTGCTGGAGCCTGGGGCCAGTATGCCAAAAGTTGGAGAACGCTTGCCATGATGACATCATCCCGCCAAGAACTGCTGTCCGTACTCTCGGAATTGAGCGAAGCCTGTCCCGAGATGCGTTTCGGCCAACTCATCGCGAACCTTGCGTCGCTCGCCAAAGGCCTAAACGCCGAAGGCTTGTGGGACGCCGAAGATGAAGAACTTCTCGCTGCCGCCCGCGCTCAACTCGGTTATTTCGTTGAAGGAAAGTCGGCCGTGGCTTGAACCGCTTATTGGGTCGTTGCGATGAACATGATCATCAACGACGAAGAACTGAACGGCGTGCGAGCCCGCATCGCCTCCTTCGAGGATCTCCTCGCCCAAATGCGCGTGGCAGCAAATGCCGAATCGTTCCCCAACATGGCCAGCGGCTATCGAGCCGAAATCGAGAAAATGCACCGCGAAGTCCTCGAGTATCTCACTTGGCATGCCAACCAACCTCCGCGGGTTCGCGTGGCTTAATCGCTCGACTTGCGAATTGACCTGTATCCCGTTTATGTTACCGCTACTCTTGCTTCTCTTCTCCAATCATGTTCGTCGCCTGATTGGATGGTCCCCCCGCGCGCCGGAGTCGATTTCATGAACGATACGATCCGTCTGGGCCGTTATCGGCATTACAAAGGCAACGAATACACCGTGATCGGCGTCGCGCGCCATAGCGAGACGTTGGAAGAGATGGTCGTATATCGGCCCGAGTATGGGGAAGGCGGATTGTGGGTCCGGCCGATCGGCATGTTTGTCGAAACGGTGATGATTGCGGGGGAGACGAGGCCGCGGTTTGAGTATTTGGGGGGCGAGAAATGATGCGGTGGGGATGAACCCCACCGCTCGGGAATGCTTGGCGAGAACCTACTTGGCGGCCAGGAAGCGAAGGCACACGGGGCTGGGGCAGGGAGTCGGGTCGCCGACGCGGGTCAGTTCGCCGGTCTGTTGGTTCAGGCGGAAGACGGTGATGCTGTTGCCGCCTTGATTGCCGACGAGGAGGAAGTTGCCCGAGGGATCGAGCACGAAATTGCGGGGCGTTTTCACCGTGTCGCCGAAGTTGCCGACGTGAGTGAGCTTCGCCTTGGCTTCATCGAAGGCGTAAACGGCGATGGTGTCGTGGCCGCGGTTGGAGCCGAAGACCCATTTGCCGCTGGGATGGACGACGACTTCGGCCGTCGACGCGCCGGCCCGTTTGGCGTCTTTGGGCACGGTCGGCAGCGTTTCGATTTCGGTGAACGTGCCCTTGTCCGCGTCGTAGGCGAACGACGTGAGCGTCAGCTTCATTTCGTTGATGACGAATGCGTTGTTGCCGTTGGGATGCAAGGCGAAATGGCGCGGGCCGGAGCCGGGAGCGAGTTTGGCGCCGGCGGGTTCGTGCGGCGTGAGCGAGCCCTTGGTGGGATCGATCTTGTAAACGTAGAGCATATCGGTGCCCAGGTCGGCGGCGAAGGCGAAGCGGCCGGCAGGATCGAGGTTGATCGAGTGGGCGTGCGGTTCCTTCTGCCGGCCCTTGTCGACGCTCGAGCCGACATGCTGGATCG
>JBAXFO010000346.1:0-5616 GCA_037139885.1 Planctomycetota bacterium | reverse complement strand
GCGATAGTCGGCGCCTTCCTTGCCGGTGTTCGGGTCGAAAAAGGGCCGCACGAGCACGGGATTGCCCCCCGCGTCCGACGCCAAGCTCGAACTTGCCGACTGCGTGGCCACCATGAAACCGCTGATGTCGATCGACCATTGATCGTCCATGCCAAAGGTCCGCGCCAGCATCAAGCGCAGGCCCGCGGCTCCCTCGTTGCCCAGGGCGTCGCCGCCGCGCAGCACGCGCGTGCCCGGCTGGCCCAGAGCTCCCGGAAGAGGGTCGTTGATCGGATCGCCCGTGGTGACCAGCGCGGGAAAGCGGTTGCCGCCGCTGTACCACATGATGAAAGGGTCGACGTGGAACTGCCAGAGCGGAGCGAGCGGCGTCGCCTGGGCGTACGTCGTCGTGGTGACGATCTCGGCCGGCTGGGGATTCGCTTGTTGCAGCGGCGGCGCATTCGCGATCGCGGGAGCGCCATTCTGGGCGTGGGCCGTCGCGCTCAACCAGGCAGCCAGAACCGAACCCGCCAAAGCCGCGGCTGCTTTCCGTGTGATTGCCATGGGTCGCCTCGATCCGATCGCCGGGAGTTCGTTCGCCCGTTTCACGTAAGAGCCGCAGAGTGAACCCGCCGACGAAACGGTGTTTGCGCAGCACGCCGATGCTTATAACGCGACAGGCCGGTCTTGCAAGTCGAGTTCGTTGCCTTTCGAACCCGAACCCCGGATAATGACCGGAACCCTCATTTCCTCCGTCTTCGAGGATCGCGAATGTCTCGCCTGGCTGTTCCTTTCGCGCTGCTGGCCGCGTTTGTCGCCGCCGCCGCCCACGCGGGCTCCAGCAATAGCCTCCTCGATGTTTCGCCCAACGGCCAACTGCTGCTGGCCGCCAACGCCGACAACGGCACCGTGACCGTGATCGACACGATGGCGCGCAAAGTCCTCCGCGAGATCGTCGTCGGCGCCCAGCCCGAAGGCGTCACCTGGATCGGCAACGGTCCGCTCGCCGCCGTCACGCTTTACCGCGATCGCCAGGTCGTCCTCTTCAACGCCAACGACGGAACCATCGTCAAACGCCTCGATGTGAAGGCCGAGCCTTATGGCATCGTCGCCGACGCGAAGGGGACGCGTGCCTGGGTGACCCACGAATACCCCGGCCTCATCACCGAAATCGATCTCGCCCCCGGGCGCCCGGCGAACGCCAAAACGCTTCGGGAGATTGCCGCCGGCAAAGCCCCCCGCGGCATCGCCCTGGCCCCCGACGAAAGCCGCCTCTACGTTTCCGAGTTCAACTCCGGCATTCTGCACGCCATCGATCTCGCGTCCGGCAAGATCGTCGATTCCTGGAAAGGACACACCACCGACAACCTCGCCCGCCATGTCCTCCTCCATCCGACCCGGCCCAAGGCGTACCTCGCTCACATCCGCTCGATGATCGCCGTCAACGACGGCTCCGGCTCGATCTTTCCGCAGCTTTCGATCGTCGACCTCAAGCCCGGCCCCGACCGCCGCCGCATCTCGTTCGCCATGGATACATTTAATGATGTTTACGTGGTGACGAATCCCTGGGAATCCGCGATCTCGCCCGACGGCAAGCGGTTCTACATCGTCTACGCCGGCACGAACGACATGAACTTCTGCACGGTGGTCGACGACGATTACAAAGAGGACGAACGCCAGGGCGTGGCGCGCGTGGGCCGCAGTCCGCGGGCCGTCCGCGTCAGCCCCGATAGCCAGACGGTCTACATTTACAACGCTCTCGATTTTTCTGTGAGCGTGCACGATGCCGTGCGCATGACGAAGCTGGCCGACATCAAAGTCTGCGACCCGCCGAAATCGCCCGAGTGGACGCTCGGCAAGATCGTCTTCAACACCGCTCTGCCGCCGCTGACGAGTCGCCGCTGGGTGGCGTGTTCGTCCTGCCATCCCGATGGCCAGGCCGATGGCCGCGTCTGGCAGCAGCCCGAAGGCCTGCGCAAAACGACGTCGCTCGCCGGCATGGCTCATACGCATCCGCTGCATTATTCCGCGGACCGCGACGAAGTGCAGGATTTCGAATTCACCATCCGCAGCCCTCTCATGCAGGGCTCCGGCCTCAGTCGCGGCAACTTGCCCCGCAAGGTCGGCTTCCACAAAATCGAGCTCGAAGTGAAAACCTCGGGCCGCTCGAAAGAGCTCGACGCCCTCGCCGTCTATTCGAATTCCTTCGCCCCGGAACTCTCGCCGCACATTCTCGCTCCAGGAAAACTTTCGCAGACCGCCCTCCGCGGCAAAGCCCTCTTCTTCGCGAAGGAGACCCAGTGCGCGACTTGTCACTCCGGCCCGTATTACACCGATAGCAGCTTGCAGAAACCCTTCAAACTGCACGACGTCGGCACCAGCGGCGACGACGCCAGCGAACGCATGGGCCCGCTCTACGACACCCCCACGCTCCTGGGCCTCTACCGCACGGCTCCCTATCTGCATCATGGCAAGGCCGCCACGCTTCGCGATGTCTTGACCACGCAGAACCCCAAAGACCAACACGGCAAAACCAAACATCTGAGCTCGGCCGAGATCGACGATCTCGTCGCCTTCCTCGAAGCTCTGCCGTACGAAACGCCCCCCGACGAAACGCCGAACACCGTACCGTTCCGCTTCAAGAAGTAGCGAGCAACCTTATGAATCCCCAATGGCAATCCCGTTACGAACTCGCCATCCAGGCCGCCCGCCTGGCCGGCGATCTGGCGATGACTTACTTCGGCGCCGACGTCGCCATCCAGTGGAAGGCCGATGAAAGCCCCGTCACCATCGCCGATCAAAACGCCGAGAAACTCATCCGCGAAACTCTCCTTGGGAAATTCCCCGGCGACGGTTTCCTCGGCGAAGAGTTCGGCGACACCCCCAGCACGAGCGGTTACCGCTGGATCATCGATCCCATCGACGGCACCCGCAGCTTCGTCCGCGGCATCCCCCTCTGGGGCACGCTCATCGGCCTGGAATACAAGGGCGAACTGATCGCCGGCATCGCCCGCATGCCGGCCCTCGGGCAAACCTATCATGCCCTTCGCGGCGCCGGCGCCTTCCGCGACGCCCGCCGCATCCATGTCTCCACCATCAGCGAGATGTCGAAGGCCCACCTCTACTATTCCAGCCTCTCCTGGTTCATCGATTCCGGCGCCGAGAAAGGGTTCCACGAACTCTACCAAGCCACCGAACGCCAGCGCGGCTTCGGCGATTGCTACGGCTTTCTGCTCGTCGCCGAAGGAGCCGGCGAAATGATGATCGACCACGGCGTGCATGCCTGGGACGTAGCCGCCCTCATCCCCATCCTCGAAGAAGCCGGCGGCAGAATGACCACCTGGGACAACACCGTCGACATCTTCCGCCCCGACTACCTCGCCTCCAACGGCCTCCTGCACGACGCCACCCTCGCCCATATCAAACGCTGACGCCCGGCCGACAACTGTGGGCTGTCGGCTGTCAGCTGTCAGCTATTCGGACAAACCACGATGATACTCCGCCACCGCCGCCCCCCAATCGAGCGGCGCGGCAAATCCGTGTGACAGATACTTGTCAATACTTAGCACGCTATACTCCGGCCGACGCGCCGCCGCCCCGATATCCGCCGTGTTCGCCGGCTGCACCCGCTCGGCGATTCCGAGCAACTCGAAATAGCGACGGGCCAATTCATACCACGTCGTCGCCTCCGGGCCGTTGACGTGTTAAACCCCGCTCGCCCCCGCCTGGGCCAATCGAATCGCCGCCGTCGCCAGATCGGCCGTCCGCGTCGGCGCGATCGTCTGATCGTTGACGATGCGCACGATCGCGCCCGTTTCCGCCTTGGCCCTCATGTTTCGCAAAAAACCATTCCGACTCGTCGTCGCCGGGCCAATGAGGGCCGCCGTCCGCACGATGAGCGCCCCCGGCAACTCCACCATCGCCGACTGTTCTCCCGCAACTTTGCTGGCGCCATAAACATTGATCGGCCCCACGGTCTCGTCTTCACGATAAGGCCGCCGTCGCCCCTGGTCCTGGCCGAAGACATAATTCGTACTGAAGTGAACGAATTTGCAACCCCGCTCGCGACAAACGATCGCCAACTCACGCACCGCCAATGCATTCACCGCAAACGCCGGCCCCGGATCGCCCTGGGCCGCATCGACGCGATTGTTGGACGTCGCGTTGAAAACAACATCCGCATCCAAATTCGCGAGCGCCGCACGCACGTTCACCGCATCCGTGACGTCGAGCGTTCGATCGAATGCGACGGCATCCGGCAATTGCCGCAACAACTCTTCCCCAAGCTGACCCAGCGCTCCCAAAACGACGGCTTTCATCGTCTTCCCCTCCCGTCCCACAATCCGCTTGGTGCATCAAATTTCATCCGAGAAACGATCCGGCGCCGGCCCCGTTTGTGACCTAGACTTCGGCGACCGCGTTACGGAGGCTCCCATGTTCATTCTCGGCGACGACACGCACGATCGCGGCAAAATCCCCTGGGTGACTTTCACCCTCATCGCGGTCAATATCCTCGTCTTCAGCGCGCAGATCCGTTTCGGCGAACGCATGACCAACGGCTTCGCGCTCGTGCCCAAGGAAATCACCGAGTTTCGCGACATCACGACCAAGCAGCCGATCAAAGTCCCCGGCGCCAACGACTTCTTCGTCGACGAAGACGGCGACGTCCACATCCGCGGCAATTCGCGAGTCCAATACATCCCCCATCATCCCGGCCCCGTGCCGATCGTGCTCACGCTCTTCACCTACATGTTTTTGCACGGCGATTTCTTCCATCTCATCTTCAACCTCTGGTTCCTCTTCATCTTCGGACGCAACATCGAGTGCGCCCTCGACCATGGCCGATTTCTCGCGTTCTACATTTTCTGCGGCGTCATGGCGGGTCTGTCCCAGGTCGGCGCCGATTATAAATCGGTCGTTCCCGTCGTCGGCGCTAGCGGCGCGATCGCGGGCGTCATGGGGGCGTACATGGCCATCTTCCCGTGGAACAACATGAAGGTGCTCCTCGGCGGCATTGGCCTCATGTTCGGCATCGTCGAAATGCCGGCGTTCATCGTCGTCGGCATCTGGTTTTGCGGCGAGTTCCTGCTCGGCATGATCTCCATGAACCATGAAATCGCCACCGGCTCCGCATTCTGGTGCCACATCGGCGGCTTCGTCACCGGCTTCGCCAGCATCAAGGCCCTGGCGATGTATCTCAACTATCAAGTGAGCCTGCTCGACCCGGAAGAAGCAGTCGCCGAGCCCGAGGAACTTCCGCACGCGGCCGCACCGCCGCCGCCGCCTCTCGACGATGCGTTAAGCTATCCCGACGTGCCGACGCAGGCGCAGTTCGAAAACATGATCGATCCCGTCGAAGCTTTCAAACGCGCCCGCGAAGGAGTCTTCCGCGCCCATCCCGAGAACGACCCCTTCCGCCGCGGCGGCGAAACTCCCAAGACTCCCGAACCGATCGTCGACGACGAAATCGCGCACGGCATCATCGTCAAGAAGTGAGCCGTCGCCACGATGCGAAAAGATCCCAATACGATTTGAACCACAGAGACACCGAGAGCACAGAGAGTTCACCGAGACAATCGCCGGCGGCCGCAGGACTCCCGCACGAAACATCGTCGTCAATCGGCGCCTCTCTGTGCT
>JBAXFO010000345.1:0-5625 GCA_037139885.1 Planctomycetota bacterium | reverse complement strand
GTGCTGATGCGCACCAACGAGTTCTGGGCCCAGGGCGTGAGCCTCGGCCTCGAATATCGTTACTAACAAACCCTCAGTAGGACGTGCCGGCCCGGCTGCTTGGAAGCAGCCGGGCCGCTGTCGTTAAAGCACGCCTTCGCGAAATGACGATTTCCAAAACTCGGCCGTCACGCTATCCGCCACACACTTCCCTCGCCGCGTCAGGAACACGCAGCGACCATCGTCCTGCAAGAGCCCCCAGGCGACGAGCCGCTCGAGCGCCGCTCCGCCCAGTTCGGCGAGCGAAAAACCCGTCTGGATTGCAAACCGCTCGCGTTCGATTCCAAGCCGCCGCCGCAGATTCTGCCCGAGCGTTTCCAGGGCCCGTTCGCGTGGCTCGAGCGTTTCGCTTTGCTGAGCCGTCGCGGTTCCGGCCAGCGCGCGGCGAATGTACGTATCGAGATCGCGGGTGTTCACGCAGCGCCGCCCGCGAACGTATTCGGCAGCCCCCATCCCGAAACCCCAATGCGCTTCATTGGCCCAGTAGACGTGATTATGTCGACACTCTTTCCCGGGACGAGCGAAGTTCGAAAGCTCGACGTGAACATAGCCGGCGCCTTCGAGGCGATCGATGGCGTGTTCGTACATCGCCAGCTCCAGATCTTCGTTGAGCCCATGCACAACGCCATCGCGCCGCTGCTTCCAGAGCCGCGTCCCTTTTTCGAACGTGAGCCCATAAGTCGCGACGCCGTCCGGCTCCAGCGCCAGAGCGATGTCCAGATCCCGCGACCATTGCTCCAGAGTTTGCCCGGGCACGCCGAAGATCAAGTCGAGCGACATGGCGATGTCGCGGCCGCGCAACAACTCCACCGCTCGATGGGCGTCGGCGGGAGCGTGATCGCGTTCGAGCGTGCGCAACACATCCGGATCGAACGACTGACACCCGAGGCTGACGCGCGTCAGACCCGCATCGCGGAGCACGCCGAGCTTTTCCGCGTCAAACGTTCCCGGGTTCGCTTCGACCGAAAACTCTTGACCTGCCGTCTGGGGAAACCACGTCCGCAAGGCATGAAGGCAACGTTCGAGCTCCTGGGCCGTGAAGAACGTCGGCGTGCCGCCGCCGAAGAAGAGCGTGTCCACCTTTTGCGGCGTCCCGGCGCGTTCGAGCTCGCGGCTCAAGGCGTCGAGATACGCCGCGCGGCGATCGTCGCGATGCACGGCCACGGCGAAATCGCAGTAACCGCAATGATGGGCGCAGAACGGCAAATGTACGTAAGCCGCTCGCGGCCAAATCCAGGGAGGTTCGTTCGCGTTCATGGCGTCAATCAAAAGTCCGGCAGAGTTCTCGGCAAGGCGTAGAATGGCGATCGGCGAACGGCGCAGACAAGAGGGATCCGCAGATGTACGATTTTCCCGCCCTCGTGAAGACAAGCCGGCGGTTTTACAAGGAGCACGATCTGCTGGCCTGGGCCAAGGCGATTCCCCGCGTCCCCGTCCCCGCGGGGGATGTCGAAGAGCTTCTCGTCCACGCCGACCAACACGCTTTCACATTGGGCTTCGCGTTCCCGGCGTTCGATGTCCAGAAGAGGATGTTCGATCGACTCGTGGACGCTTGCGCCCGGCAACCCTCGCCGCTGCTGCCCGACAACCAGCAATATCGGCCGCCGTTCTTGGCCGACAACTGGTCGCGCGTCGCCAACGGCCAAATCTTGCAACGCGACCACGATCTGGGCGGCCGTAGCGAGGGCCCCTACGTCATTCTTTTTGGCCGCGCCCCGCTCAGCAATTGCTGGGGCAAGACCGGCAAACAGATCGCCGAGCAGTTCGCCGCCCGCGGTTGGCGTGGCCTCACGGTCTTCGAGTATCTCGTGCTGCAGCGCGTCTTCGCCGAATCGTTTCGCGATCATCGCTTCTTCGCCGAACCCGAAGACCCCTCGGGGCACTGGCTTTGGCTCATCGATTCCATGAACGACACCGATTGCGCCGTCGCCCTGGGTAACGCCCGCGGCGTCAACATCCAGGCGACGGGGATCAATAACCGCGAATCGAAACGTGCCGGCATCGCGGCCATCCTCATCCCGCTCGCGCCGGGCTGATCAATGCGACTTGTGCTCGACGGCGGCATGGCCATGATCGTGACTGCCGAGCATCACGCCCATCTGCCCCGTCATGGCGACCCCAAGCCCGATGACGGCGCAGGCGATGCCGAGAAACCAGAACGCACGCCGCTTCGTCAAGATCGCCAGCGACGCGAGCACGACGCCGAGTTGCAAACCCAAGTCCCCCAGATCTAAACGTTCCGCCTTGTGATGCCAGAGGATGGCCGACTCGGAAAGGGCCGCGGCGCGATTGTCGAACTCTTGAGCTTCCGCTTTCGTCTCGGGCATCGACTTGGTTTCATACTTATCGACTTGCCCCTTCCAGCGTGCGACCGACTTCTCCATCCCTTTCTCCGCGCCGGGAGTCGCCGCCGCAAACGTCGCCTCATCGACGGCGATCTGGTAAAGATGGCTACGCACGTTATACGCCTGAAACTGGGCCCATTTATTGAACCCCTCGCTCTTCACCATCGACGCTTCGAGTTGCTTGAGCAGCACCAGATTGTGAGCCTTGTGACCAAGAATGCTGACTCCGGCCAGCATGGCGGCGATGATGGCGATCGAGATCGTCACCCGCGTGTTGAACGTATCGTGAGCCGCATGCGCCGCATGCTCGGCATGTTCAATATGATGTTCGACGCTATGGCCCATGGCCAAAACTCCTGAAGCGACAGATCGATGACCGACTCCGAAAATCTATCTCCGGAGCGGCGTCGCGACTATACTGCAGGTTCCATCGGCGGCCCGTCGCTCTTCAAGGGAAGAAGGGGCAGAGGTTGCGTCTCGAAACGCAAGCCGCACGGCACGGTTCCGCGCTCATGCCCCACGTCACGCTCTTTCGTCCCGCGCCGATCGCCCTGGATGTGTAGCCGAAAGCCGTCGGCGGCGACGTGACGCTCGAATATGAACTGCCCGCGGACGATTCGTATTTCATCGTCGTGAGCGATGCTCTCGATGCAGGCGGACCGGTCCACGTTTATCGCTTGCTGCTTGAATGGAAGTGAGTTCAATTCGGCGTTGAGCCGGCGACGGCGGGCAGATCCGCGCTCGATTTCCGCGAAGACACACGGAACAACGCCCCGACTTCATACCACCCGTCCGAACTCGGCTTGGCGCGAACCAGCATCGCGGGCAACAAGACCTTCGGCGGACGGGACGTGCTCGGCAATTCGATCATGACTTCCGATGTCGTCAATTCGTGCGGCAAATAGAAGCCGATGCCGCTCTGGGAAATGTCCTTGCCCCGGCACTCGACGGCTTCTTCCAACTTGCCGTCGGCATGAACGGGAATGACGCGCAGCGGAAATGCGAACGTGAGCCGGTCCTGCGTGCGCTTGTCGGAATTGACGAGCAGATGCTTGCGCAAGCTGTCGATGATGGCCGGGCCCATCTCTTCCAAAAGCTCGTACGCTCGTTTACGGCTGCAGCGCTGAGCGCAGACATTGACATAGATCTCGATGGGCGTCGGCGAGGCAGGGTTGACGCGCGCGAGATGGATGCGGATCTCAAGGCCGGGCTGCTTGCCGAGCCATTGCTGCCAAAAGTTCGACGGCATCGCCATCTGCATGACGACGCCATGCTCGTCGTCGCGCACCATCTGGCCGTACCAGACTTTGCAAAAGCTCTCGAGCTTGAGCCGGGCCGACCCGAGCGGCAGGCTGACCTGGAAGCGATGCGAGATCGAATCGGTTTCGGGGCAAATCTCGGCGACATCCTCATCGGTGCTGTCGAGATTGTCGCCCATGATATTGCGGATGATGTCTTCGATGTCGGGAATCGCGCTCGGCGTCGTCTCCATCATGGCCGGCGTCGTCGGCACTTTGCGATTTGTCTGGATCAGGCTTTCGAAGTTATTGACATTCGCGGTCAACGAAGTCGGCGTCTCTTCGAGAGCCATCACCATGTCGGTGCAATGCTGCCAGCGTTTGCTGGGATCGGGATCGAGAGCCCGGCGAATGACTTCTTGCTCTTTCGGCGAAAGATTATCGAGAGTCGGTTTGTCGCGCTTGGCCGACCACGCGAGGTTCCCCTGATTTTTGAACGGATGCTGCCCCGTCACCATCTCGGCGTAGATCACCGCCAGGCTGAACTGATCGCACGTGCGATTGACCGTTTTCGCGAAGACTTCCGGAGCGCTATAGCGGGCGTTACGCTGGGCGATGTCCTGCCCGGCGGGATGCCAGAGCAGATGCGAGAGGCCGAAATCGTTGATTTGCAGCCAGCCGTGATCGAGGATGAGCGTCCGCGGATTCAGCGCCAGATGCTGTAAGCCGTATTGCTGGTAGAGATAATCGAGCACTTCCGCGGCGGCGCGAAGATAATCGATGAGTTCGTGGCGCGGCACGCCTGGAACTTTACGCACGATGCATTGCTGGAAGCGATCGCGGACGGTCTCTTTGACGTTGTCCGAAAGGAGCACGATCCGGCCCCGATCGACGTGAACGACTTCGTTGGGCACGAGACCCGGATGGTGCAACTCCTTGAGCCGGGCGACCGCTTCGGCGAGTCGCTTGGGATCGGAGCTGAAGCCGTAAACGAGTTTGACGAGCTTGATCCGACCGTTGGGAGCCATGACCTTCCACAGGTCCATGAGGGGAGTGCTCCCCTGGCTTTCGAGAAAGCGGTAGTCGCCGAGCACATTCGGCGGCAGCGGCGGAGCCTTCGTCTGGCGGACGCGTTCGGTGTCGGAGGCGACTTGCGTATCCATGGGCCGCACGGATGGCGGAGCCATGTCGGGATCGCTCGTCGGCGTAGGCGTCGATTCGCCGGCCAGAGCACGCACCAGCGCCATGCACGAGCCATAGCGGTGATCGGGATTCTTCGCGAGCGCCCGGGCGATGATCGGGCGATCGGTGGCCGACAGCGACGACAGGTTCGGCTCGGCTTGAGTATGTTGCATCAGCAGCTGACGGCTGTTCCGCCCGGCGAACGGCAGCGTGCCCGTCAACAACTCTTGATAGACGATCGCGAGACTGTATTGGTCGCAATGGCGGCTCAGCTTGCTTTGAAAGAGCTCCGGGGACGCATAAAGCGGCGTGATGGCGCCGACATGGATCTTGCCGCCCGAGCCGGCGAGGCTGTTCACGAGCCCGAAATCGGCCACCTTCACATGGTTGCTGACCAGAAACAAGTTGCGCGGCTTGATGTCCAAATGCTGGAGGTCGAATTTGAGGTTCATCAAATCGAGAACCTCGGCCGCCTCGCGCAGATACGTCAGCAGTTCTTCACGCGGCACGCCCGGCTTGCCCAGGCTGCGATATTTTTGCAGCAATTCATGCAGATTTTGATCGGCCAGCTCGGTGACGATGAGCAACTCGCCGGCAACGACCTCGACGCGGTCGATCGACAAAAGAAAGGGATGGCGGATCGACTTGATGTGCTGCACGGCGCGCAGCTCTTCTTCGGCCTTCTTGCAGCGGTCGTCAACTTCGTCGCTCGAACCCTGGACGAATTTGATGGCCTTGCAGATGCCGCCGGGAGCTTCGCACTTCCAAACTTCGCCGAATCCGCCGCTGCCGAGCGGTTCGATCAGGCGATACCCTTTGAT
>JBAXFO010000344.1:0-5644 GCA_037139885.1 Planctomycetota bacterium | reverse complement strand
GCCGGGTTTGCCGCGTTTGCTTTTCGCGGCGGAAGACATCGTCGTTTCCGAAGCCACTTCCATTCTCACGCCGACGCCCGGCTTGCTCGGCGTGCGCGGCACGCCTTTGAGCGCCTTCTGCCCCCAGCTGCCGATGAGATCGGCGGAAGGCTGATCGGGCGGAGCGACGGCGAGCGGCAGGAAGCGAGCCAACTGCACGTGATTTCGGCCCTTGACGCCGCGCAGGGCCATGAAGCCCTGCTTGGTCATTTGATCGATCGTTTTTTGCATAAGCCAGGCGCTGACGGTGACCAGGACTTCGTCGCCGTCTTCATCGCGGGCCACATGCATGGCCATCTGATCGAGTTCAAGCTCCGAGCCGGGCTTGAAGCTCCAGTTTTTCTTGGTGAACGATTTCGCCAGCAGCGCCCCGCAAAAGAGGGCGGCGTTGCCGAGGACATAATGCTCCGCGTCCTTGGCCACTTTGTATTCTTCGTAGGCGATTTTATCCACGGGCTTCGTGCCGACGCCATACGGGGGCCTCAGGAGAAACCCCGGGGCGGCCAGGCCGAGCATCGCCGCGGCCGGTTCCGCGCGTAACGCTTCCCAGGCGGCGAGGTCGTCTTTGCTTGGTTTGAACGACTTGTCCCAAACCGGCGAACCCAGCCCCGCCAGGAACGGCGCCGACGCTTGCCGGGCGATCTTCGCGATGCGGCCCAATACCTGGGCGCTGCCTTCGCTCACGTCAAAGGAATACAGGCCGATGATCGCGCCCCAGGGTTGGGCGTTGTAACCCTTCAGCGCCTTGTCGACGAGCCAGGCGTACAGCGGCGATTGCGAAAGGTCGTCGTTGCCGTTGACCGCTTCGATGAGTTCCGACTCCGCCAGATCGAAGAGCACAATCTCGACGCCGTTTTCGCCGGTCCACGCCTTGCGGAGAAACCAATCGAGCCCGCGCCAGGTCGCTTCGAGCGCCTTGAAATCGGGATGATGCAGGAGCGACGAAAGGAAAGCGACGCGTTCCTTCGCGGAGGAAAGGTCGTCGAAGCGCTCGACGCGCGCAATGATCTCGTCGGCCCCAAAATCGTCGAAGCTCGGAAAGTTGAGCTCGACATCGCCCCCTTTCAACGGGAGCGTGAGTTGCGGCGCCAAATCGGCGAAGACTTTGTCGAAGTTCTCGCGGTCGATCTTCTTGCCCTTACGGCTCGCGACGTCGTCGGAGCTTTCGACAGCGCCGCGATTGGCGCGACCGGAGAAATCCCCCAGGATCGCGAACCGAAAGGGCGTATCCCAACCGGGCGCTTCCAGAGCGGGAGCGTCGGTTTCGAGCGTTCCAAGCGAAAGTTCCACGGCCACAAGGCACCTCTCATGAGCGAAGAGCAAACGCGTTCCCCGGCTCTGCGTGGGAACGCACGGCCTGGGAGGCTCTGCCTCCCCAATTCCATTCTACAAACGCTTTAGCGCCATCAGGCAGAGCCTGACCGGTCGCGCGTTCCCACACAGCCTGGGAACGCGGAACGGCGACTTCCGCTTCCTGCGGGGCATCGGTTTTCGAACGGCCGGGTCGGTGAAGCGTTCGTCACTTCTTCAACTTCTTGTTGTAGTTCGAAATGAGCGGCACGATCCTCTTCATGAGCACGGTCGCGTCATCGACGAGCTTCTTGGCGGCCGCCTCATCTGTAATCGCCTTTTTCAAGTTCGCCTGGATCTCTTGATCGGTCGACTTGCCGAGATTCGCATTGGCGTTCTTGACCAATTTTTCGATGGTTCGCCAGCTATTGGTCAGCAGCTTGTGGCAGGCGATGGAGTTTTGAAGAATGCCCTCCAGGTTCTTGACGATGTCGGGCGTCGGTTTGGCGTTGTGCTCGATCACACCCTTGGCGGTCGTCTCATTTTGGACGATGCCGTTGAAATTGGCGCCCCGCTTGTTGTTCATTTGGTAGAGGATCCCCGCCGTCTCTTTGGCGAGCTTATCCGATTCGGTCTTTCCGGCGTTGGCTTGGCCGAGCGCCTTCTGGTTGAACGTCTTCGCCGTGTTGGCGAGCGTCTCCCCCTGCTTGACGAACAACTCCATTTTGGAAATCTTGCTGGTCACCGTCTTCTGAGCGCTCATGAGCTTGCCGACCTGGCCGCTGAAGCCGTCGGCGTAGGCCTTTTCGATGTTGTCGTGTTTCATTGGGTTGTAGCCGCGATATTCGAACCAGCATTTGCCGAATTCGTCGGCATCTTGCTTGATGCCCTCCAAGATCGCTTTCAACCGCTCGCCGGTTTTTGCGGCCAAGTCGTAGTTGGCCATGTTCTGCCGCATGTCGGGGTTCTTTTTGAAGCTCTCCAGCCCCACTTCACCGGCCTTGTATTCCTTCATGATGGCGCCGAGCGCGGCGTCGATTTTCGTCGCATGCTGGCTGAAGTTCACCGACACGCCTTTGATGTCGGCGAGCAACTTATCGCTCAACAGTTTGCCCTTACTGGCAACTTCTTTCTCCAATTCCTTGATCTTGTTCTTGTCGCCCTTCTTCTTCTTCAGTTCCTCCAGTTCTTTCCGCACCTTGGTGTACGCCGCGACTTCGGCCGCAGAGCCCGATTTTGGATACGCTGTGTAAGCCATCGTGAAATCACTTTTCATTTTGAGGAATCGCCGCCGGGATGACGTATCCCAAAGCGGATGTTTCGCGAACGAATCACTTCGAAATTCATTCACTCCAACGGTTCTTCCCCGCGGCGATTTCGAACCCCATGCCGAAAAACGCGGGATAAAGCTGCGGAGCCTTCGCTCCACCCTGGCTGACGGCCGCGATCTTCACGGCGTTGCCCACCATGCCCGCCGCCAGATGATCTTTGGGCGGCACGATCGGCAAGTTCGGAAGCGACAGACTGCCGCTCGAAAAGAACACCGCCATGCCTAAAAGCCCAGCGGGCGGATCGAAGTTCGCGGCTTCCGCCTTGGCGAACGCGGCACGGCGGGTTTCGTCCGTCGGCTTCGAGACCCAGGCCTCGGCGGCGGCGATGAGTTCGTGAGCCGCGGGACTGCCGTTGGCGCCCAGCGCGTGCCGCACGCAGCAACACGCCCACCAGATCGCCTCGCGCTTCGGCATGGCGTGAGCCATCAACATCGCGGCGTCGCCATGCTGCGCATGCGCGATGAGCGCTTCCAGAAACGGACGCGGCTTCATCTCCGGCTGCAACAACGCCATCGCCGGAGCGCTCAATTCAAAGTGCTTGCAGACGTCGGCGGCGGTGGGCGTGCTCATAGTGGTGTTTTCATGCTTCGTCTGGGGAACGGTCGAGCCAAATTTCCCTAACCGATTTTCGTCACGCCTCCCTTGGCGTTCAAAATTCCGTCCGCGGCCAACTGGACGATGGGCCCCTTCACCTGCACCAAGGCCTGGCCTTCTAATTTGATCATCGTCCCTTTGATCGTGATGCCGGTCATGTCGATCTTGATGCTATTGCCGCCCACTTTCAACTCGATCGATTCCATCGCCTCGCCCGCGATTTTCCCGAGGGCGGCTTTGATCGTAATCCCGCCCGATTGCACGTCAAGACTGTAATTGCCCTGGGCCAACGCAATGGTGTTGTTCCCCGTGCTCACGTCCAGCGTGTGATCGCCCTTCACCGTCAACGCCCGTTTGCCGTCGACCTTCAGCGTGTCGTCGGCCTTGATCGAGTGCGTACGGCCTCCTTTTTCGAGCGTGACGGTTTCGTCGCCGTCTTTCAGCGTTTCCGTGCGGCTGCCCTTCTCCATGGTCAGGGTTTCGTTCCCCTCTTTCAGGGTCTCGACGCGGTTGCCCTTTTCGATGGTGAAGGTGTCGTCGCCTTCTTTGATGGTCGACGTGCGGTTGTTCTGAATCTCGCGCGTCTGATGTTGGCCCACTTTCAAATCGTCGTCCTTCTCGACGACGCGGTGAAAGTCTTTCTGCGCGTGAAAGTAGATGTCTTCGCTTTCCTTCTTGTCCTCGAAGCGGAGTTCGTTGAACATCTCCGCCGTGCCTTGCAGCGTGCTCCGCGTCTTCAGACCGCTCTGGGTCTTCATGTCGGGCAGCTTGTACGGCGGCATGTTGGCGGCGTTATAAACGCTGCCCACGACAATCGGCTGGTCCGGATCCCCCTCTTCGAACGCGACGATCACCTCTTGGCCGACGCGCGGGATGTGAATCATCCCCCATTGCTGCCCGGCCCACGGCGTGGCCACGCGGATCCAGCACGAACTGCTCGCGTCCGACTTCCCCTCGCGCTCCCACGGAAACTGCACCTTCACTCGGCCATACTTGTCCGTAAAGATCTCATCCCCTTTGGGACCGACGACGATGGCCGTGTGCGGGCCTTCGACGCGGGCTTTCGGCGTCGTTCGTGCCGGGCGAAACGGCAAGGCGACCGGCAGACAGCGAAACGTGTTCGAATATTGGAACGGCTCGGCGCTGCCCCGATCGCCGGAATAAAGCCCCTTCTGGCTGGCGGTATGGACCACGTCGAGAAGGACGTACGTGCCGTTGGCGTTGAAGTGTTCTTCGAGTTTGAACTTGAAGCCGGCGCTGAACAAGCGGGCGTCGCTGGAACCTTCGATGTTGAGCCCGGCCGCGGCGGCTTCCTGCATGCGGATGCCGGCGGTGCGTTCGCCGTCGGTCGAGATCTTGCTCAGATCGCTCGCCTGCTCGCCGCCGCCGGGAGCGATGCCGTCGAAGCGTTGGGCGTAGCGGGCGGGATGTTCGTAGATCTCGAATTTGTCGTTGCCGGCGATCTTGAGCTTGTGCTTGGCCGTGCCGGCGTCGACGTTCTCGAGGATCGGCTTGGTCGAGGTGATGTTGGGGTTCGACAGTTCGAACTGATGCTCGGCCAGAACCACCTTGCCCGAGGTGAACGACTGGCGTTTGACCCAGGTGAGAATGCCATCTTCAATGCGGACGCCGCCGCCGGTTTCCAGGTACTTGAACGACTTCGTCTCCGGCTCGGGGTGTTTGCTGGGCGTGTTGGCGACGACCATTTCATGGCCGGTCTTCGTGTGCTTGAAGAAGTAGTAAATGCCTTCTTCTTCCATGAGCCGGCTGGCGAAGTCGAAATCGGACTCGCGATATTGCGTGCAATAATCCCGCTTTTCGAACGTCCCCTCCGTCGAATACGTCACCTTCAAGCCCTCGAACACCTTCTTGAGGATGTCGGGGACGGTCATCTGCTGAAAGATGCGGCTCTGGATGCGTTTCTTCAAAAACCAGAGCTGCGGCACGACGGTCGCTTCATAGCGAATGAAGGTGATGTTCCCTTCCTGGCCGTAGAGTCGCTCGCCCTGGGCGAAGGAGTTGACGACGCCGTGAAAGAAGCGATCGGGGCATTCGGCGCGGATGATTTTGACGGTGACGGCCTGGCCGAGGATCTTGTCGAATTCGATTTTCGTATCGGCCAGGGCCACGAGATCGAGGGTGAAAGCGAACGGTTTCGACAGCCCTTCCGACCCGGCGAACCCCTCGAGGAAGATCTGATCTTCGCCGAGGGGCGTCGTGATGGTCATCGAATGGTTCGTTTGCGAGACTTTGGCCACGACGACTTCCCTCGAATATCGGCAGCGGAAAAAGCCGCTGCCGTCCTCTTATCAAAAAAGGCGGCTCGCGACCAAAACCTTTCAGCAAACCCGCGATTTTTTTGGATTCGCGTTCGCGGCTCTCCGCAGGAG
>JBAXFO010000343.1:0-5646 GCA_037139885.1 Planctomycetota bacterium | reverse complement strand
AAATGCCGCTTTGGGATCCGATCTTGACGAAGCTCGGCAGGTCGCTTTCCGGGTTTTCGCAGTACTTGGCGATCATCGCGCCGACTTCCGGGTGCGGAAAACGCTCGCTTGGATGATAGCCCGTATGCATGTAATGGCCGCCGGGGCCGTGATCGGGCGTTCGCGTGCGCATACTGCGAATGATTCCGAGCTTGTCGGCATGGCGTGCGATGTTCGGCAGATATTCGCAAACCTGGATGCCCGTGACATTGGTCTGAACCGGACGGAACTCGCCGCCAGTCGGCCGACCCGGCTTCATGTCGAAGGTATCGATCTGGCTGACGCCGCCTGCCATATAAAGCATGATGCAGCGCTTGCCCGAGCGCCGAACTTCTTGCGCCAGCGTTTGCGAATGCGTCAGCGCGCCCCAGTTGGCGACGGCCATCCCACCAGCGGTGGTCAGCAGTCCGGTCATTAGAGAACGACGACTCAAATGTTCTGCGTTATGAAACATTGCTATCTTCCTCATTTGCCGCTTGCGACTTAGCGTCACGTATCCCGCGCTAAGCCACAAGCGGTGAAAAATCAACGATTGAATCGAAACTCCGAACACGACACCAGCACCCACATGGCGTCTTCCATTCGCTGGATTGCCGGCAACTGGCTTGCTGGCAACTTCGCGCCCTTGGCGTCCTTCGCATCCTTCTCGTCCACGCTCAAATATTTAACAAAACGCTCGCGTTCCTTAACCGTTGCCGGCCGACTCAAGACAGTCAAAAACATCTTTTCGACCTTGGCCTCCCATGGCTCATTGCTCATCAATAGCTGTTCCGGAAAATTGCCTTTGTTGGGCCGGCACATGCTGCGGAACTGCTCGCCGTTGTGCAGGAACAGATGCTCCGACAGGCTTCCCTGGAATCGCCCTTGCCCATCGGTGGGCTCGCCCAGGTATTTCAAAATGTCCGTGCCCGGCTCTTTCTTGAGAGCCGACTCGAGGCCCAACCCCGTCGCGATGTGCAGCGACGCGATCAACTCCTCGACGATCAACGGCCGAATGCGTGCCCGTTCGTAAAACTTCGGCATCGCATCGGCCACTTTTCCAACATCCTCGATTTGATACGCCTGGCTGTTGACAATTTCACGAACGAGCCATTTGAAGTCGAACTTGTGCGCGACCAATTCCTTCTCGATCGCCATCAGCAACTCGGGATTGCTCGGGGGATTGGCGGAATTCAGATCGTCCACGGGATGAACAAACCCCCGCCCCATGTATTGAGCCCAAACGCGGTTGGCGATTGCCTTCGCGAAGAACGGATTCTCCTTCGCCGTCATCCAGTCAATGAATTTCGCTCGCCTCGAAAAAGCCGGCTTCGGCGGCACCTCACCCGGTTTCAGCTTCGGCTCCACGAAATCCTTCGGCGTTTCGGGCTCTTTCAGTTCATCGCCCAGGAGAAATTTCGGAGGAATGGGGATGGTTTCCTTCTTCTTCGTCTTCGGGTCGATTTTTTCGAGCGCAAACAGCGCCTCGCCAACCGTCCTCTCGCCGACAAGGTACTGTTTGCCCTTTTGATTGGTGATCTCAGGTTTTCCCTGAACTTCCACGGACATGGTGCGGACGAAAAAGCCGGACATCCCATGATAATCCTTCTGCGTCCACGACTCGTAGGGATGATCGTGACACTTGGCACACTGAATCTGCGTGGCGAGAAAGAAACGCGACACCGAGGTGACCATCTCGTCCGTGCCGTTGTACACAGCAAAATAGAGCTGCGACCCGTCTTCCTCGGCCTGGAGAATCTTGGCGGCGATCCGGTCGTACGGTTCATTGGCCTCGAACTGCTTGGCCAACCATTCGCGGAATCGGCCACGATTCCGATAACCAACCGGACCTTCGACCAACCTGTGATTGCGAGTCAACATGGCCAGATCGAACACCTGAGCTTGCTGCCGGGCGTAACGCGGATCGGCCAAAAGCTTGTCGATGAGCTTTTCGCGTTTGTTCGAGTCGGCGTCTTTGAGAAACGCCGTGGTTTCGTCGAAGTTGGGAATCATGCCGACGAGGTCGAGATAGATGCGGCGCAGGAACACGGTGTCCGACGATTTGCCGGGAGAGGCAATCATCTCCTTCGCCCAAGTCGCCTTGATCTCGCGATCGATTGTGTCGCGAAGCGGGACATCCTGAGCAAGGACGAATGCCGGGACCAGAAACCAAATTGCCATTGAGATCGTCGCGATACGACTTTTGTGCATATTTGTGCACTCCTACCAGGGGTATCTCTTCGTGAATTAACTCGACAACGGCGGGATGGAGTAGACGGTAGGTCTACGGGGTGGGCGCTGCGGCTCTTGGTTCATTTTACAAAAGTCCAAACAACTCAATGAGTTGCGGACTTTTCAGGTCGTCCCAATTAGCCATTCCTCTACATTATCTTAGCCGATCGCGATCAATCCCGCATTCAAATTTGCTTTTTTTTGATAAAAGCCGTGAACGTTATCAGGGAAGCACGAAAATATCGAGCAAACGCCGAATAGGTCGGCACGTCGGTTCTGCGTCGAGTCTGGTCGGCCCTACTTTTTTGCTGCAACCCGTGCCAACCGAAAGCCAATCTGGCTGCCCGCATAAGTTTGCGGACTGAGGACACGGGCGGTTGCATTGCAGGTGCGGGCGTAGCTGTCCCAGGCATTGCCGCGGTTCACGAAGATCGACCCCTTGGCGGGGCCGCGGGGATCAATCGCACTTGTCTCGACGAAGTCCTTTTCCCAGGCATCGGCGCACCATTCCGAAACGTTGCCGCCCATGTCAAAAAGGCCGAACGCGTTGGGTGTCTTGGCGCCGACTTTCGCGGTGCGGACGAAGTTGTTCTCGGTGCAATGGGCGATCTCGAGGGCGTTCTCGTTTGCATCGCCGTTGTAGAACCGGGTGCGTGTGCCGGCGCGGTAGGCGTATTCCCATTCCGCTTCCCAGAGCAGCCGGAGCTCGGCTCCCGTGGTTTCCGAGGCGATCTTGCAGAACTTCACGGCATCGAGATGGCTCAGTTTCTCGACGGGGTAGAACGCCGCGTCGGCCCCGGTCTTCTTGAAGTGGCTCGGATTGACGCCCATCACTGCTTCGTACTGCTTCTGAGTCACCTCATATTTTCCCACCCACAGCGGCTGTGTGAGCGTGACGAGGGTGGGTTTCTTTTCGTCGCCGCGGTAGTACTTTCCTGGCGGCAGCAGGACCATATCGACGGTCACTTTGCCTGTCTTGTCGAGAGGGAATGCCTTCTCGTAACTGGTCTCGCGGAGATATTTCGCCCATGCTTTCTGCGCAGATACGACCACCCGGGCATCGGCCCCGTTTGGTCCGCTGCAGTCAAGCGGCGATGGCGGAGACTGACGGGAAGGCGTCCAGGCGATGCGGAAGCCCAAGTGGCTGCCGCCATAGGTTTCCGCATCGCGTCCCCGGTTGAACGAACGACAATTCTCGATCGCACTGGCCCACGATCCGCCGCGAGTCACGCAACCCTGACCGGCGTCGGGGCCATTTGGATCCGTCGTCGTTCGCATGTCGTAGGCGGGCGTCCAGTAATCCACGCACCATTCCCAGACGTTTCCCGACATATCGAACAGTCCGAACGCATTCGGAGCCTTGCTGCCGATCTTCTCGGTGGACTTGCGGTTGTTCCCGGCGAAATGAGCGATTTCGCCAAGTTTGTCGTCGGAGTCGCCATTGTGGAATTTGGTTCGCGTTCCCGCCCGGTAGGCGTATTCCCATTCCGCTTCGGTCAGCAGGCGAAACTCTCCGCCTGTGTTCGCCGAGACGCTGTCGCAGAACTTCAAGGCGTCCTCGTGACTGACACACTCCACCGGATAGAAAGCGGCGTCCTTGTCCGGACGCGCGAAGTGACTGGGGTTACTACCCATGATCGCCGCGTACTGGCGCTGCGTCACTTCATACTTGCCCACCCACAGGGGCTGGGTTAGGCTAATGATCGTAGCAGACTTCCCGTCGCCGCGAAAATACGTGCCTGGTGGGATGAGAACAACTTCGACGGTCACCTCGCCCGCTTTGTCGAGAAACAATGTCTTCTCGTGCGATTTTTCGCCAAGGCGCTTCGCCCACACCCGTTGCGATTCCGCGACGGCCTTGGAGTCGGCGCCTTCGGGTTTGCTGCAGTCCAGGATTGGAGGTCCGTCCTGCGCGGCGGCAGAAGAGGCGAGGACGACGAACGACAAAAGCACCAACCACCGCGATTGCATGGCCATTCCTTCGTGTTTCCGTTCCGCTTCGTCCCAATGGATCTACCCGTCGCGCGCGAAAACAAAAGATCGCTTGGCGGCTCCTGCCCACTACCCGACCAGTTCCGGGATCGGCTCGCGGTCTTCGGTGATGTACATGGTGCGGCCGGCTCGGCTGAGGAACGATTGCGACGGATCGATGCCGATGCGGCTGTACAACGTACTCAGCACCCGCTGCACCGAGTACGGCTTCTCCAAGGGATATCCACCACGGCTGTCGGTGCGGCCGATCACCTGTCCCATCCGCATGCCGCCACCCATGACAAGAGCGGACATGACCGGAGCCCAGTGGTCGCGGCCCGCATTGTCGGCGCCATGGTTGATCCGCGGTGTGCGGCCGAATTCGCCCCAGACGACCACCGAAATGTCCTCATCCAAACCGCGCTGGCTGAGGTCTTCCGCCAAGGCGGCGACGCCACGGTCGAGTGTGGGGAGCGCTTTCGGCAAGGAATTGAAGATGCCGAAGTGGTGATCCCAGTAGCCGCCGAGCGACAAGGTGACGCAGCCGGCGCCCGCCTCCACCAGCCGACGCGCCAATAGCACCGATTCCGCACCCCGGAACCGATCGCGAACATGCTGCGGCTCCTGGCTGACATCGAGCGCTCGGCGCACGGCGCCGGAGGCGATCATGTCAAAAGCCTGCGCGGTGTACGCATCCATACCGTTCATGGTGCCGGTGGCATCGATTTCGCGACGGAGATCGTCGAAACTCGAAAGAAGGGCCCGGCGGTCGGACATGCGCGACTCGGTGAGTCCATTCGCCAGGGTCAAATTCTCACGGGCGGGACCTTCCGCGGTGAACGGCCGATGCGCCAACCCCAGGCTCGCCGGCTCGGTGCCGTAACGGGTCATGCCACGCAAACTCACGAACCCCGGCATGCCGTTCGCATTGGGACGATACCGCGACACGACGGAACCGAAGCATGGATGGGGATCGACGTTGTTCACCACCTCGGAGTAGCCAGTCATCACGTTCGAGTCCGTATGCTCGTCGATGGCGGGAACGACCGTACGCAGCACGGCGATCTTATCCATCGCGCGCGCTGTTTCGGGCAACCATTCGCAGATATCGATTCCGGGAACATTGGTCCGGATCGGATTGTAAGGCCCGCGGATTTCCCTCGGGGCATCCGGCTTGAGGTCGTAGGTGTCCAGTTGCGAGGCGCCGCCACTCAGGAAGATCATGATCACGCCCTTGCTGCGGCTGGGCCGGGCGGGAGTTTCGGCTGACTGCCCCTGAAGGCGAAGCATATCGGCGAGCGTCAACGCGCCGCCGAGGGCGCCAATCCGCAGAAAATTGCGGCGCGAAACGCCGTCGCAGAAACGTGGAGAGTTGGACCCCGTGATTGTCAGCATGGAAGACTCCTGGCAGGTAGGATTCGAGTC
>JBAXFO010000342.1:0-5646 GCA_037139885.1 Planctomycetota bacterium | reverse complement strand
TCACCCTCGCTCACGCGTCGGGCTACCTCAGCCGAATCGAGCTCACTTATTTAGAAAGCCATGATGCAACTGCATTACCGCCCCTGGACGGGAACGTCGCACGCCGCCGTTTGGTCGATTTGGCCGATTGCGCGGGTTGCGCTGGGGCTCTTGTTGCGGCGGAAGCTGTTTTGGTTTCTCTATGTCTTCGCGCTGCTGATCTTTCTCATGTTCTTTTTCGGCTCGTTGTTCTTCGACTGGGCGCAGGGGATGCTCAACGACGCCCCGGTGCAATTGGGCAAGCTGAAGGTCGATCCCAATCGGGCGATGGAGTTCGTCAAGACGCAGCTGCGGGTCTTGAGCGGCACGCGCGAGACTTATGCCACGTTTTTCGGGCTGCAAGGGCCCATGACCGCGATCGTGCTGTGCCTTTCCGGGGCGGTTCTCGTCGGTAACGATTTCGCTCAAGGGGCGACGCCGTTCTATTTGGCGAAGCCGATTCGGCGCTGGCATTATTTGGCGGGTAAGTTTGTCGCGATCGGGGCGATCATCAATCTGCTCACCACCGTGCCGGCGTTGGTCCTTTATCTGCAACAATCGTTCAACGACTGGAACTACCTTCTCGATCCCGATTTCTTTCGGGCGAACCTGGGAAAGGGACCGGCCGGATTGCCGCTGCTGGCGGGAATCTTGGGGTGCGGCGCCCTTCTGACGCTGGTTCTGGGGCTGGTTTTGCTCACGAGCGCCGCGTTCGCGCAGCGGACTATGCCGATTATTCTGGTCTGGTCGGCGCTATTTTTATTCCCGCGAGCCCTTTCCCGAGCGATGGTCGATGGTCTAAGATACGATGCCCACTGGCGGCTTTTGGACCTGTGGAATTCGCTGAACCTGCTGGGTCAAGCGTTTCTCGGGTTCGATCACGAAGAAACGACCCCCAAGCCGCAGCCCTCGTTCTTGGCTGCGGCGATCGTCCTTGGAGGCGTGTGCGTTTTATGCCTGATCTTGTTGCGCCGCCGCATGATGCGGTTGGAAGTCGTCCGCTCGGCTTGAGGCCTGAGGTTCGACTTCAACGGGAATCGTCCCATCCTCTGGCTGCCGTGGTCTTGTCGTTCGAGCGCGTCTCGAAATGGCACGGGCCCGTGTTGGGGCTCAACCATGTCACTCTCGATCTCCGCCCCGGCATCACCGGTCTTGTCGGGCATAACGGCGCCGGCAAAAGCACGCTGCTGAATCTCGCGGCCGGGCTGACGCGGCCCGATCTGGGCCAAGTCACCGTCCTGGGCGTCGATACCTGGCGCCCCGAAGCGAAACGTTTCCTCGGCTTCGTGCCCGAGCTCGACGCCTTCCCCGAAGACTTATCCGGCCGCGGTTTTCTCATCGCCATGGCCCGGCTCGACGGCCTGCGCCGCGCCGAGGCTTGCGTTCGCGCGGACGAAACCCTCGCCCTGGTCGGCATGAACGAACGTGCCGGGCGGCCGCTCGCGGGTTATTCGAAAGGCATGCGGCAACGCATCAAACTCGCCCAGGCCCTGATCCACGACCCGCCGCTGCTCCTGCTCGACGAACCGCTCAACGGCATCGATCCCGTCGGCCGCCGCGAGATGATCGAGCTCTTTCAGCAGCTTTCCGCGCGTGGGAAATGTCTGCTCATTTCAAGCCATGAACTCGACGCCCTCGAACGCCTCACCGATCAGGTCGCGATCCTCACGGCCGGGCGGTTGGCCGCGGTTGGCGCGGTCGGTCAAATTCGCGATCTTCTCGACGATCATCCGCACGCGATCCGCATCGACTCCGATCAGCCGCTGCACGTCGCCCGGCGCTTGCTGGAATGGGACAATGTCCTCGGCGTCGATCGCGACGCGGCAGGCGTGACCATCCGGGTGCGGCAACCGGGCGTGTTCTTCGAGCGCTTCGGCAGCCTGGTTCGCGAAGAACAACTCGAGATCACCCGCCTGGAAACGCTCGACGACCGGGCTCACGATGTTCTCGGCTATCTCCTGGGCGGCCGGGCGAGTTCGTGAGGTTTCTTGCCTGAGGTCCCCTCTGTTGCGTTCCTGGTTCTTCTTTCTCCAGTATTGTCTTCAGCGTCAGGCGCGGGCGCGCTTGCTCGTGATCATTTCGTTCGCGCTTCTGGGGCTGGTCGCGCTGCTCGTGCATTTGAATACGCGTTACGATCGCTGGTCGATGATGCACTGGCGAGTTTCGGTCCCCGGTTCGCCGGGCAAACCGCAGCCGGAACGCGTGCCCCTGGCCAACGTCCTTGAGATTCTGGCGATTCCCACCGCGCTGCCTCTGGCGCCGGAAACGACCGAAGTGGAATTCGCGATCGTCGCCGCCCTGAACGCCATCTTAAACGACACGGCCGGGCCACGCGTCTTTACAGGTTCGATCGTCGTCGGTCTCTTGGGTTCGTTTCTGATGCCGCTGTGGACGTTGACGTTCGCGACCGAAGCGCTCGGTCGGGCCCGGGAAACGCGGACGCTGACGTGGCTGTTCCTCCGCCCGCTGGCGCGTTGGTCGATGTACCTGGCCGCGTTTATGGGGGCGTTGCCCGGGGCCTTACTGCTGAATGTGGGCGGGTTTGTCGTCTTCTGCCTGCTGGGGGGGACGGCGGGACAGTTTGCGTTGCCCCTGTTTTGGCTGCCCATTGTTTTGGGCACGCTGGCGTTCACCGCCCTCTTTCAGCTGCTGAGCGTGCTCTTTCAACGCGCGGGCATTCTCGGTCTGCTTTACGTCTTCTTCCTCGAAATGATCGCGGGGAATCTGCCGGGGCAACAAAAGCTGCTGAGCATCAGCTTCTACATCCGTTGTCTGATGATGGATCGCGCCCGGGGCGCCGGCATGACGCTCGATCTCGGCGGCACGCGCCCGCCCGTATCGGGAGAGACGGCGACCGTCGTTCTTCTCGCCGCGACGGCGGTCTTGTTGGGGGCGGGAATGGTCGTGTTTGCGCGGAAGGAATTTGTCGACTGACAAAAAGAAACGGCCGCGGGGATTGTTTCCCTTCGGCCGTCCGTGGTTCGATCGAGGCAGCGGCGGTTACTTCTTGCCGCCAGCTGCGGGAGCAGCGGCTTCGGCGCCTTCCGCGGCCTTGTCTTCCTTCTTCTTCGCCTTCTTGACGACGATCTTGACGACCTTGGTCTTGGGCAAGCCGTATGGGCTGCGGCCTTCGACCCACTTTTCATCGTTCTTCATCTGCGCGATGCGTTCGCCGCGGTTGAGAACATTGCGTGTCCGCGCGAGCGAATTCTTGCGACGCAGGCTCTTATCGATTGACATGACGACGGATCCTTTCAACAAAATCGACGAACAGCTTTGATATGAGCAAGGCCGGGCGGCGGCAAGAGGAGGTTTCGGCTCCGCGCAGGGCGAGCAATTCGTTCGCGGCTCTCCGCAGGAGAGCGCTGACGCAACGCACAGCGGATACGGCGTTCGGTCTCTGACTTTCCGACTCGATGCGGCTTCCGACGTGCGTCACGGCAACGCTCTCCTGCGGAGAGCCGCGAACGTTATTCGTCGTCGAACACGATGGCGCGCCGATCCGCGATGCGTTGCAGCACCAGGACGACCTGTTCGGGCCGGCGATCGCGCAAGCGATCCATCGAGACGGAACCGACGACCTCGAAGCGCTCGCCCAGGGGGTTGCCGGCCTGAGCGCCGCACGTCACGCACACGCATTCGCCCGGTTTGAGACGATCCACGTCCGCCGCTTCGATGCGCTTCGGCGCGACATGATTGTAATAGACGAAGCGATGGTGGATATAGTCGATGTAATAGGCCGGCTGACCGGGCGGCAGGTCCTGTTTGATGCGGGCGACTTCCGCCTCCAGCGGCACGGCGCGAGCCCGGATGGCGTCGACCCATGCGGTGGTGGCGAATAATCCCGTGAACACCGCAAACGCCAGCAACGCCACGCCGATTCGCGACGGCGTCGCCGAGGCCTGCCAAAGCTGCCAAAAGGCGATGGCCGCAAGGACTCCCAAAACCGCCAAGAGCCCGACCGGTTGCACCCAGGCCCGCAGCGTCATCGAATCGGCGATGCGCGGCTCGTTGGCGGCCAACGTCAAACCCATGAGCACAGCCCAAACCACGATCGGCCCAACCGCCAAAAAACGCACGAACATTCGCCACGACCGTTGACTCTCCGGAGCGCTGATGAGGCGATCGACCGGCCAGGCCATCAACACGACCAGTAAAGGATACTGAGGTTGAAAATACCGCGAAACGGCGCCGGGAGTCAGCCAACACGGCAGGAAGCCGACGATCGCTCCGAGCAGGAGAAAGTTGCGATGCCCCGCGGCCGAATCGGCGGCCTGCCGGTTTTGCGGCCACAAGTACGCGAGCAACAAGATCGACCAGGGAAGCATGCAGCCAAAGATTTCGGCGGGATACACGACGAGATGGATCAAGAAGGTCGTCACGGTCTGGTTCTGAAAGCGCATGGCGCTATCGCCCGTCCACAGCTTGATGAAGCCGCCCACGCCCTCAGCCGCGCAATACAACGCGACCCACGAACCGACGACCACGGCAAACATCGTCATCCCGAGCAGATGGCCCATGCAGAACAGTCGCTTCCAATCGCGGCGCTGGGCGAGGAAGAGCCAGGTGGCGGCGCCGAAATAGATCGGAGCCTGGGGGCCCTTGATGAGCGTGGCGAACGCGGCCATGCCGTAGCCGATCGCCCACATCGTCGTCGACGACCAGCCGCGGGCATAGGCCGCATGCCAACCGATGAGCGAGCCGGCGACGCTCATTGTGAACAGAGCCTCAGCTTCGGCTTTGCGGTTCGCGATCAAAAGCTCGGGGAGAGTGACCCAAAAAAGCACGGCCAGAAGGCTGCCCGTGCGCGAGAGCCAGGTGCGGCTGTAGCCGTAAATGAGCAAGCCGGTGAGCACGACTCCAAGAATGCTCGGCAGCCGCGTTGCGAAGACATTGACCTCGCCGACGAACCAGGCGGGGATCGCGATCAGCCAAAACATGAGCGGCGGCCGGCTGTTGAACGGTTGCCCCAGTTCGCGCGGCACGACCCAGTCGTTGCGGTCGAACATCTCAACCGTCACGCGGGCCACACGCGTCTCTTCGCCCACCATCGGAAACGCTTCGAAGCGGACCACATAAGTGAGGACGAGGACCGCAAGACAGGCCCAGAATTCCCATTCGCGAAACATCGATCCGGATGCATGAGCACGTTCCATCGGCTCTCCTGGCACGGGCTTGGGGTGCGCGAGCGCGCGGCCGCAATCGTTGCGGTCGACGGAGAATAAACAAACGGGGCGATTGACTCAAGCCCGGCTGAAAAAAAGAGCCGGATGCGTTGGCGGGGGAACGAATCCCTCGCCAACGCCTCCGGCTCTTAATAAGTCGCCTACGCGAACGCTTGGCTACTTCTTTTCGTTCGGCAGCAGAGTCTGACGAACGGTTTCGAGGTACTGGACGCGTTTTTCGCGGGGCACGGCGGGGTTATTGAGGTATTCGAGGATTTGGGTCTTCTGTTCGCTCTTGTCAATGGCCGCCTTCAGGGCCGCGGGAACATCGATCGGGGCTTCGGCTTTCTTGACGGGAGCGGGAGCGACCTCAGCCTTGTCGCCCTTGGGAGCGTCGAGCTTCTTCGGGGCTTCGGCCTTGGGGGCGTCGACCTTCTTGGGGGCTTCACCCTTGGGAGCGTCG
>JBAXFO010000341.1:0-5650 GCA_037139885.1 Planctomycetota bacterium | reverse complement strand
GGTATTATGGGCGAAGCTATTATAACGGCGGCTTTTACAATAACGGCATCGCCGTGGCTCCGTCGTTGTCATCGCCGATCATCGGCGCCGATTCGAGCTACCAGGCCTTTTATCCCGCGGATTTGGGCGCGAGCCAGGCCAATAATGATGGCCGCGGTCATATTACGGTAACGCTGCCGGCGAACGCGCAACTCACTTGGAACGGTTCCCCAGGCTCGACAACCGGGCCGACGCGGTTTTATTCCACTCTGCCGTTGGCGGCGGCGGGCGCTCAGCAAACCTTCGAAGCACGCTGGACGGACGCCAGTGGTCAAACCGTGACGCGAACTCGAACGGTTCAAGCGATGCCCAATCAAACCGTCGCCATCGATTTCAACCAACCCAGCGACAGCGACCGAACGCCTGCTGGAAAGTAAACATGGAATTCCGCTAACTCGCGAAGGCGTGGCGCATTACACGCCACGCCTGTTCGTTATCCGATGAGTTGAGCAAAGCCCTGCGCAAAAATGGGCATCGTGTCGCAATGCATGTCGTCGTGTCGAGTCATCCAACAGATTATTGTCGTTATTAAATGCAACTTGCCGAGTTGGCTTGACATTTGCATTGTGCTCGATTCTCTTCTGAACTCGAGGAGTTCAATCATGAAACGGACCGCACGCATTCTTGTCGTCGATGACAACGAGGCGTCGGCGATGGTGTTCGCCCTGGCGCTGTCCCTCGCCGGCTATGAAGTCCGCGATTCGTATTCGGGCAAGCAAGCGGTGGCGATCGCGAGCGAATTTCTGCCCGATGTCGCGTTTCTCGATCTTGGCATTCCGCTTATGAATGGCTTTGAGATCGCCGCCCGATTTCGCGAGACGCCCGGACTTGCCGATGTTGTTCTGATTGCCGTCACCGGCTTCAGCGGTGAAGATGCTCAAGAACGCACGCGTGCCGCAGGCTTTCGGCATCACCTCGTCAAGCCTGTCGAGCCGGAAGTTCTGAGGCGGACTCTCTGTGATATGGGTTTTCCGCCGCCGAGTCCGTCGCCGAAGCGCCGAGTGCGCTGACGTAAGTCGGGGCGCCCGGTACGCCGGTCGAACAAGGCGTCATGAACGCCGCGAAGATGCCCGGGAGAGCTGATGACGGTGCACGACGACGGAAGCAAGCGAGCGAGGGCTGGCGATATCGACAGTACGAAAATGGATGGTCACGCCCTGCCAGACGAAACAGAACTTCAGAAACAAACGGATGTCAGCGAGCGCGAGCGCGCCGAACAAGCAATCGCGCATCTGGCGGCGATCATCGATTCGTCCGAAGACGCAATCATCAGCAAAACCCTCGACGGCACCATCCTCTCGTGGAACCTCGGCGCTCAGCGATTGTTCGGCTACACCCCCGGCGAAGCGATTGGGCAATCGGTCAACTTGATCGTTCCCCCCGAGCGTCGCGAGGAGGAGCAGGACATTTTGGCCCGTCTCGCGGCAGGTGAGCGGATCGAGCATTTCGAGACCGTGCGTGTGGCCAAGGGGGGCCGCCGTATCGAAATCTCCTTGACGATTTCGCCAATTCGCAATGGGCGAGGTCAGATCGTCGGCGCTTCGAAAGTGGCCCGTGACATTACGCCGTGGAGGCGAACCGAAGCCAGTCTGCGCGAGAGCAATGCGAGCTTTCGCCGCCTCGCGTCGGCCGCGATCATCGGGATCATCCGCTGGAACCTGGATCGAAGTCAGATCGTCGAGGCCAACGACGAATTTCTGCGGATGACGGGATACGACCGATCCGACGTCGCCGAGGGGCGGCTCAACTTTCGCGCCATGACGCCGCCGGAGTGGACGGAGCGGAACGAGACGGGAGTCCGCGAACTTCGCGAGACAGGCGTCGGCGGGGCGTATGAGAAGGAATATTTCCGCAAAGACGGCAGCCGCGTGCCGGTCATCATTTGTGGCGTTCGCTTCGACGAGCCTTCCAGCGAGGGAATGTCGTTTGTTCTCGATATTACCGAAAGAAAGAAGGCCGAATCCGAGAACCAACGGTTGCTGCGTGAAGTGGAAGCGGAACGACAAAGGCTTGCGGACGTGTTCCAAAGCGCGCCGTCGTTCATGTGCGTTCTTCGCGGACCCAACTTCGTTTTCGAGCGCGCCAACGGCCGCTACTTGGAATTGATCGGGCGCCGCGACATCATCGGCAAACCGGTCCTCGAAGCCCTCCCGGAGTTGGGGGGGCAGGGCTTCATCGAACTTCTCGAACGCGTGTATCGAACGGGCGAACAATACGTGGGCGCCGACGCTTCGATCTCGCTGCGGCGCGGCGATCAGTTGGAGCAGCGAACGCTCGATTTCGTCTATCAGCCGATGTGCGATGCCGCGGGCGTCGTCACCGGCATCCTCGTCCATGGCGTCGATCACACCGAGCGCAAGGATGTCGAAAATAGCCTGGCGCGCGTTACCGCCGAGTCGGAGCAGCGCCGCCGGCTTTACGAAACGATTCTGGCGAACACGCCCGATTTCGTTTACGTCTTCAGTCTCGATTACTGTGTTCTCTACGCGAATGAAGCGCTGCTGACGATGTGGGGCGTCAGCATGCAGGACACCATCGGCAAAACCTTCCTCGAAATCGGCTACGAACCATGGCACGCGGAGATGCATTGCCGCGAAATCGATCGCGTTCGAGAAACGAAGCGGCCCATTCGCGGCGAAGTGCCTTTCAACGGCGCTCATGGCCGGCGCATTTACGATTACATTTTCGTTCCCGTGCTCGGGGTGGACGGCGAAGTCGAAGTCGTCGCGGGCACGACGCGCGACATCACGGATCGCGTCCGCGCCGAAGAGGAATTACGGACCGCCGATCGGAAGAAGAACGAGTTCATCGCCTTGCTCGCCCACGAATTGCGCAATCCGCTCGCGCCGCTGCGCAACGGTCTTGAAGTCATGCGACTCGCCGACGCAGACATCAGCGTCATCGCCAAAACCCGCGGCATGATGGAACGTCAACTGCGGCACATGATCCGCCTCATCGACGATCTGCTCGACATTTCGCGCATCAGCCAGAACAAGATTCAGTTGCGGCGTTCGCGTGTGCTCTTGTCGGACATTGTCAGCAGCGCCGTCGAAACCGCGCGCCCGGCCATCGAGTCGGCGCAGCACCATTTGACCCTCGCGCTGCCCCCGGCGCCGTTGTATCTCGACGCCGACTTGACGCGTCTGGCTCAAGTCTTCAGCAACCTGTTGACAAACAGCGCGAAATACACCGAGAGGGGCGGCAGCATCGCCTTGGAAGCGGAGCGCCTCGGCAGCAGCGTCGTCGTTGCCGTACGCGACAATGGCATCGGCATTCCCGAAGAGTCGTTGCCGCATATCTTCGACATGTTCGCCCAGGTCGATCGCAGCATCGAGCGCTCCGCAGGGGGCCTGGGGATCGGGCTCGCGCTCGTCAAAGGACTGGTCGAAATGCACGGCGGCTCGGTCGCCGCTCAAAGTCCGGGGCATGGCAAGGGGAGCCTATTTGCCGTTACGCTGCCGATTCTCAACGCACCCCCCGAGGACTCGGCCGCCGCGAACGCCACGGCGGAACAGAGGGGCTCAAGCCGAAAGATCTTGGTCGTCGACGACAATCGCGACTCGGCCATCTCCATGGCGATGATGCTCCGCCTCACCGGCAATGAAGTGCGCACCGCCCACGACGGCCTGGAAGCCGTGAATGTCGCCGAGCAATTTCGCCCGCAAATCATCCTGATGGATGTCGGCATGCCCTTGCTCAATGGGCTCGAAGCCACCCGGCGCATCCGGCAACAATCTTGGGGTAGGCCGATCATCGTCGCCCTCACGGGTTGGAGCCAAGACGAGGATCGGCTCCGCTCGCTAGAAGCCGGCTGCGACGGCCACCTCATGAAACCGGTCGACGCGAACGACCTCGAAACCTTTCTTGCAAAATGGACCGCCGATTCGCAAAAAACGGACGGCTGACACGTCCTCGACTCGCGCATCTGGCATCCCGATTGCGTATCCCTCGAGCGGGGCTTTTCCCCCATCTCCCTTCTCGAGGTTTTCACCATGAAACGTCTTCTTTTCACGGCAATCACGGCATTGAGCGTAACGATTATGAGCCCGCTCGTGCCTGGTTGGAGCCAAGCGCCCAAAGAAAACGACCGCCACGACTTCAGCAAAGTCACCGATGAAGAGTTCGCGAAAATGGCGGCCCAGATGAATCTTTTAGAAACGGAACTGGGCACGAAAGCGCAGTCCAGCGCTCAACGCGCCGACGTCAAACAGTTCGGCAAGCAAATGGTCGTCGATCACACCAACGCCAGCACTCATCTTTTGGCGAGCGCTCTTGTGAAGCGCATTGCGCTACCGACGAAATTGGACGCCAAACACCAGGCCGAATTCGACAGACTGAGCGCCCTGCAAGGGGACGCGTTCGATCGGGCTTATGTGCAGCAAATGGTCAAAGGCCACCATTTGGCCACGCAGCTTTACCAACATGAAGCGAGCAACGGCAACGACTCGGATCTGAAGGCCTATGCCGCTCAAATTCTGCCCACCGTGCGGCAGCATCATCAAAAAGCCCAGCAACTCTGGAAAGACAATTTTGAGAACTCCCGCTGAGTTCTCGCCCCACTCATCTCGACGAACGACCCCCGTCCTCTCACGAAGCTGACGGGGGTCGTTGCTTTTCCATGAGCGGCATCCTGTTTGCAAAACCAAGAGCGGTCAGCAGCTTTCCTCAACCCATTCAGGAGTCGAGCCATGCCTCAGGCGAAATACACGGACAAGCCCCTTTGCGGGCCGATGCCGAGCGGGCGGCGGCAGCTTTGCCTTCACGCCGGCCGCATCTCATTAATTTCCGCGGGCTCCGGCGCGATTGGCGCGCCACGTGCTATTTGTTGACGCTCGGATAACCCCTATCACTCGTTAATTGAGGAATACCGATATGAAGCTTAAAACTCTGGACGCTCTGCTTGTCGATATGCTTAAGGATCTTTACAGCGCGGAGTCGCAACTCGTCAAAGCCTTGCCGAAGATAGCCAAGGCCGCTCAGGCCGAAGAATTGAAGAATGCGTTCACCGCGCATCTCGAAGAGACGCGCGGTCAGGTCGCCCGTCTCGACACCATCTTCGAACAGCTCGAAGTCAGCCCGCGCGGCAAAAAGTGCAAGGCGATGGAAGGACTCATTGAAGAAGGCAAAGAGTTGATCGAAGAGGACGCCGAACCCAGCGTCAAGGATGCCGGGCTGATCGGTGCGGCGCAGAAAGTCGAGCATTATGAGATCGCCGGTTACGGCACGGCGCGCACGATCGCCGAACTTCTCGGCCACAACGACATCGCGAAGCTGTTGCAGGAAACTCTCGACGAAGAAGGCATGGCCGATAAGAAATTAACCGATCTCGCCGAAAGCGTCATCAATATCGAAGCGGAAGCGGCTGGTTCTTAAAAGATCCAGGGCAGTCAATCCGATCGGGCCCGGCAACATTCAGCCGGGCCTTGTCGTTTCGTGCACCATTGGCTCGGGCTTTGCACTTGGATTGGATAGTAAAGTCGGTCATCCGCCATGGAGTTGAGCGATGAGTTCCCATCAACCGTTTCGAGCCGGGTTCTTTTCCGATGTGGCAGCCGCCGAACGGGCAATCGCCGCCCTGAAATCGTTCGGCTTTGCGACGAAGCAGATCGCC
>JBAXFO010000340.1:0-5662 GCA_037139885.1 Planctomycetota bacterium | reverse complement strand
CGGCGGCTTCGCGGGCGTTGGCCATGGGGACGAGAAGCCGTTCGACGCCGAGCTTCTTGGCCGCCATGGCGCTGGCCAAGGCCCCTTTGATGGGCCGCACGCCGCCATCGAGAGCGAGCTCGCCGACGACGGCGCATTTCTCGACTTGCTCGGGGGAGAGAGTCCCCATGGCGACGAGCATGCCCAGGGCGATCGGCAGATCGAAACTGCCGGCGTCTTTACGGAGATCGGCGGGGGCGAGATTGATGACGACGCGACCGGTGGGCCGTTCGAAGCCGAGATTGGCGAGCGCCCGTTCGACGCGATGCACGCTCTCTTTCACTGACGTTTCCGCCAGCCCCACGAGGATGATCTTCGGCATCCCCGGCGACGCATCGACTTCGACATCGACCGGCATCGCATCAATGCCGACCAGGGCGAACGAACGAATCTTGGCGAGCATAGGGATTCCGCCGACGTGGAAGGTTCCCGACTTTGTACGCGAAATCGGGTCGCTCCGCAACCATCGGCGGCGATTTGCTCTTGGCGGAGGCGGGGAGCCTTTTTTGGAGCGGGTTTTCCTTCCGCCCGAGAATAGGATGCACCTTGCCGCCGGCTCTCGGCGCGTTCGTCCTTGGGATGCCGCAGTTCGGCGTTCGGCGCCAATGAATCGGCCGGGTCGTGACTCACTCAGGAAGATTCCTAAAGTGTCTCGTACACAAGACATCGATGCTTTACGCGTTCGCAGCGCCGCGGCGACCTTCGCCGGGAGTCGCGGTGAGCAGCCGGCGAAGATTCGACCGACGTCGGACGGCGATCGAGTCCGGGCCGCTCCCTTCCAAGGAATGCAGGGCCGCGTCCCAAGGCGACGGCGGGGTCGCAAGCGGACTCTGGATTCGGCGTGTGCCGCGACGGGGTTGCATTCAGCCGTCGAGTTGCGATAGAGTTCAGCTTGATGAAACCAACCGTATATGTCGAGACGACCATTCCCAGCTATTTGACGGCGTGGCCGAGCCGCGATGTCGTGCGGGCTGGCGAGCAGCAGGTGACTCGCGATTGGTGGGCCCGGCGTTCTGAATTTGCATTGCGGGTGTCGTCGCTCGTTTTGCTGGAATGCGGAGCTGGCGATTCGGACGCCGCGGCCCTGCGTATGGCGGCGCTGGATGGCGTGCCGGTGTTAGCCCAATCTCCGGAGGCCGAGTCGCTTGCCGAAGTTTTGTTGCGGGAAGTGCCTCTGCCGATGAAAGCGGCGGCGGATGCGATGCATATTGCGGTCGCGGCCGTGAATGGCGTGGCCTACCTTTTGACGTGGAACTGTACGCATATCGCCAATGCGACATTGCGGCCAAGAATCGAAGCGCTGTGTCGTCAGTTGGGTTACGAGCCACCCAAGGTCATCTGTACGCCGAAGGAACTGCTCGGCGAGGAAGATGCGTCATGAATAACCGAGATGAGTTGGTTGAATTGAGAGCATGGCGCGACGAATTCGCGAAGTCGCACCGATACGACATTCACGAGATGGCTGCCGCTTTGCGCGAGCTTGACAAAGCGGCCGGGAACAAATTAATTCGCGGCGAACCGCGCAGCCCTGTTGCGGCGAGAGCGCCGAACAAACCGCTCCAGCCGCCCGGAGCCGCCAACCAGGTCTCTCCGGGTTCAATGCCGCTCGAAGCGGCCCCGACGACTGAGCTTTAGCATTCGGCGAGGAGACTTGATCTGTTCGGTCCGATCCGCGTTGGAGAGTTCGTGAAAGCCATCGAGAGCGGCCAGGTCCTTCCCCGGCGTGAGGACGTCTTTCGCCGCCTTCGCCGCGGCCTTGTGAGCCGTCTCAATGATGGCGAGACGGCGCAGGCTGTCGGCATATGCCTTTTGAGCGGCGTCCGGCGGCATGCCTCCCTTGGCGATGAGTGCGGCGAACTTCGAGAACGATCTACTCTAAATGACCGTGCGCGATTTCGCTGGAAGCCCGACGCGTGAGCGAGGGTGGCGCGGTCGAGATCTTCGTCGTGCGTCAGGGCCATCCCCGTTCACCCTCGCTCACGCGTCGGGCTACCTCAGCCGAATCGAGCTCACTTATTTAGCGGAATCCTGCATGCCAAGCGTCGCGGCGCTATCCGCGAAGCCGCCGCGGCCACGTCAACGGCCCTGCCGGGTCACTCAATGAACCCGTGTTGGCGTTGGTGATACGGCCCGTCGAACGACTGGGTCGATTTGAAGCGTTCATGCCGGCCATCGGAGGCCTGAGCGCGAACGCGTTCGGCGAGTTGGGTTAATTGCATGGCGTTCAAGCCGGGATAACGGCGGGCCATGGCGATGTCTTGGCGCAAGTTGTCCATCGAATCGATGCCCACGACCAGGCTTGCGATGGGTTGGCTCAGGGCGAAGTTGCGGGCTTCTTCGGCGGTGCAGACGTTGCCGGCGATGAAGTTGCCGCGGCCATTCGCGCCGCCCCCCAGGCTCTTCATGCCGATTACGCCGACTTCGCGGCGAACCGCTTCGGGGATGACGCGGCGAATGAAGCTGCGGTAATGCATATCGCAGACGTTGACCGGCATCTGCACCGTGTCCCATTGATGCCGGGGCAACATCGACAAATGAATGTCGGGCGATTTATGCCCCGTGAAACCGATGAAGCGAATCTTGCCCGCACGCTGAGCCTCGAGCGCGGCCCGCATCGCGCCGCGCTCGAAGATCCAGTCGGGGTCGTTGTCGTAGTTGATCTCGTGGAACTGCCAGAGATCGATGACATCGGTTTGCAGGCGGCGCAGACTGTCTTCGAGATGTTGGCGGGTGCCGGCGGCGTCGCGGGCGCAGTTCTTGGTCATGAGGAATACGCGCCGCCGCCGATTGCCCATCGCCAGAGCCCGGCCCATGATTTCTTCGGCGCCGCCGTCGTGATAGTCCCAGGCGTTGTCGAAGAAGGTGACGCCTTCATCGATGGCCGTGTGCATGATGCGCACCGCTTCATCGCGATTTTGCACGGAGCCGATATGCCAACCGCCCAGGCAGATCATCGAGACATTGACGCCGGTGCGGCCCAGGGGACGCGTCGGGATGCCGGTGCGTGTGCCGGTGTCTTGAGCGTCCGCGAGATCGGTCAAGCCGATCGCCGCGCCCGCGGCCGCCGTCGTTTGCAAGAAATCGCGACGTGTTTCGTTGGGTCCCATGGCCATCTCCTGTGAGGGGTTTCCGCGACTCGCCTCATTGTCGAGGGCGTTCGGCCAAAATGCAACGGGGGCCGTCCGTTTTGTTGGGCAAAGCCGTTCGGTGACGAGCCCGGTTTTTGTTAAACTCGGGATGTGAAGTTGCGCCGATTCCGGCCCATTCGCCTCCTCGGGAAGGATTCACCGACCGTCATGCACCGTGAGAATCGGTCGGCGGACGGGCGAAAACGTCAGCTGGCGAAGATTGACAACCGCATTCTGATCGACGCGCGGCGAATTCGAAAAAAAATCTTCAAAGATGAAAACGGGATGATTGCGAAGGGGGCGGCGTGCGCAAAAAGCAAGCGGGCCCGAAGAGTCGAACTCTTGCGGGCCCGCTTGTCATGAAAAACTGGGACGTCTGTCCCAGGGGATGGTCATGAGGTCGCCGGAAAACCTTGACGGATTTGGGGGATCTTGAAGGTTCCGCATTCCGTGTCTGCTCACACGGAAGTTGGTGGCGACCTCACGTCGGTGTCAGCCGAGCGCTTACAAAACTCACGTGGTCTCTTGGCGTTACGGATTCGCCTTCGCTTCGAAGGCGCCCGCGGCGACGGCGTCGAAGCGGGGGCCATGTTGATGCAAATATTCGTCCCATTTGCGTGCGTTCCAAACTTCGAGATGGTCGCGCACGCCGATGAGGATCACGTCTTTTTCCAGCCCGGCAAACTGCACCAGGCGATCGGGGATCAAGGCCCGGCCCATGCGATCGAGGTCGACCGCTTCCATCTGGGCGAAGAACAATCGGCGAAACACGCTGCCATCGCCCCCCGTCGCAGGGGCGGCGTCGAGTTTGGCCGCCAGGGCTTCAAGGCTCACCTGATCGTAGACCCACAAACATTGATCGGGTCCCGGCGTCACGAACAACTGATCGACCGTTCCCAGCTGCTCACGCACTCGTTTGGGCAGCGTCACCCGATTTTTGTCGTCGAGCGTTCTTGGATGAGTGCCTGTCAGGAGCATAAGAGCGTCACTTGGGCCCCGGCGCTCCGTTCCGGCGAATCACCACTTTGAACCACTTCGTTCCACTTCTCTCCACAGGTTACCGAAGGATTGATCGGAAGCAAGGGATTTTTCGGCATTTCGCGCAATTGGCTTTAAACGCCATCCCTGACGGCATTTCGAAGAGAGAGCCCGGACGCGAACGGGCACGCCCGCCAATTTGCGTTTTTTCGGTTGACAAATCGGGATTTATTGTTGTTAATGAGGGAACGGAACATTCTGGCAGTAATAACGCGTTTGCGGCATCCCCATCCCCTCGCCGCAAACGCTTTTCATCCCCTTCTGCCTGATCTTTCCACCCTCTACTCGGTGGGCGTGATCATGCTATGTCTCAAGAAACGGGGCGGTTGGGCGGTCGTTTTCAGCCTGGCCATCATCCTCAGCAGCAGTGCGAATCGTCTTTGGGCGGGGCCCATGTCCGGCTATGTCGGGCACACGAGCCCTCATTCCCGCGATCTGCCGAGCGAAAATTTCAGCCATCCCGACAAGGAGGGCAACATCCGCCCCGTGTCGATCTTGCCCGATGAGAGGCCGACGGCGCCGGCTCTGCTCAGCGGCACCGTTTACTACATGGTGTTCGAACGCGACGACCGCGATCCGAACGATCCGTGGGGAACGGGCATCCCCAATTTCATGAAAAGCTTTCGCGCGGGCATCGACTTCAACGGCGGCTCTTCGCCCGATCTCGATGCTCGGTCGAAATACCTGTATCTGTATCAGGTCGTCAATCATCAGCGAACGATCCCGCCGGTGGAGAGCATGTCGACGAAGCTGCTCGTCGAGCTTTCCGAGATCACGTCGTGGGGCTATTTTCATGGCCTGGGCTTTGCTTTGAAGGACGAAAACGGCGTCGTGCGGCCGCTGTCGGCGACGAATAAAGTCGACGCGAAGACTTTTCTCAGTCCCGCTCCCGCCTTGGCGATTTCGCAACCGCTCACGTTGGCGAGCGTGCCCTCGTCGCGCGGCGAAGCCGAACCGATACGCGACGCGAACAAGGGGCGGATTGTGCAGGTTCACTGGGACGCGCTCGATCCCGCCACGCCGCCCGATTATGTGATGATTTTGGGGAGCAGCGATTTCGGCAAACTGCCGAGCTTTCGAGCCATTTGGAGCGGTAAGAACGCGATCGGCAAAGATGGCCGCAGCACGGCATTCGGTTTCACATCGCCCTTGCCGCCCACCATCGAACCGGTGCGGCTGCGCACCTCGCGCGAGGCCGCGAAAGAAGCGGCCGTCGCGAATGCGGATGACCAAGGGAAGCAAGACGTCGCCATGGCCGGCGCGAACAAGACGGAGGGCGTGAAACTCGCCCGTCTGGCGGAAGAGGAAGCGACCGGAACCGGCACGTCCATTCCCGGCATCGAAGGACGCGTGCCGACGCCGTACCCCACAAGCCCCGGATTGGCGTTCAACCCCGATAAAGGAAACGCTTCCTCAGGGTCCGGCGCCGGTTGGCCGCTGGCGAACTCTCCTGCGCC
>JBAXFO010000339.1:0-5665 GCA_037139885.1 Planctomycetota bacterium | reverse complement strand
CGACCCCTTGGGGGTCGAAGGAACAGAAGACCCAAACATCCAGACGGCCCCCAAGAGGCCGGCTTGGGTCACGCACGTCTTGCAAGGTGATTTCTGTACGGATCTGATCAACTCATTCAACCCCGAAGCGGTCGAGGAATTGCAGCCCTACATGGCTCAATTGCCCCGTTTCCATATGCCCAAGAATTAGCGTGCCGCTCCAAAAAGTAACACTCATTCCGTCGCGCGTGACCCAAGCCGACCCCTTGGGGGTCGAAGTAACAGGAGACCCAAACATCCAGACGGCCCCCAAGAGGCCGGCTTGGGTGACGCACGTCTTGTCGGTTGATTCCTGTATGGATCTGATCAACTCATCCCCCCCCATCGTGAAATCCTTGTGACGTCTGCCGCGCTGTGCGAAGATGACAATGCCTGGTCGCTCCGGTCGGAAACCGCACAGCGTTCGCGTGTCGCGCGGTTTCAGATCTCAGCGAATTGGTCCGGCTTGGCGAATCGGCGCCGCTTTCGCCATTCGGGCATTGCGTTTGCTCTTTCTCTCTCGCACTCATCCGGAAAGGAGATTGCCATGCTTCGCACAATCTTGGTCCCGCTCGATGGCTCGCGTTTCGGCGAGCATGCCCTGCCGCTGGCCATCACTCTGGCGCGCAAATCGAAGGCCCGCATCCATCTGGTGCATTCGCATCAACGGCTCGATTCTCCTTATGCCGAAATGATGGTCTTCGACAGCACGCTCGACGATCAGGTTCGCGGCCACGAGTTAGCGTATCTCGACGCGACCGTCAAGCGGATCAAACAAAACTATGCCGGGCAGGTCACCTATACGATCGAAGAAGGGCATACCGTCACGGTCATCGGCCATCAGGCGGCGGAGACGCATGCCGATGTCATCGTGTTGACGACGCACGCTCGGGGTCCTCTGGCGCGTTTCTGGCTGGGCAGCGTGACCGACGAACTGATCCGCACGTCCGAGGCGCCGTTGTTCCTCACGCACCCCCTCGATGGGGAGGCGGATTTCAGCAAGGATGTTCCATTAGGCCGCTGGTTGGTTCCGCTCGACGGCACCGAGCATGCCGAGCACATTCTGCCGGACGTTTTCAAGGTCGCGGATCTGTTTCAGCCGGCGTTTACGTTCTTGCGGGTGTTGCGGCCCGTGACGCCGATGATGATTCCGGCCGCGGTGGGCGGGTTTGCGCCGCTTGCCGAAGATGTGATCCTGCGCGTGGAGACGATTCAGAAAGACGTGGAGAAGGACGCGACGGCGTATCTCGATCGCATGGCGGCGCCGCTGCGAGCCAAGGGGCAAACGGTTCATACGACGGTGGCCGTCGATGAATACCCGGGGGAGGCGATTCTGAATCGGGCCCGGCATGACATCGACGTCGTTTCGCTCGCCACTCATGGTCGGCATGGGTTGACGCGCATGCTGCTGGGGAGCATTGCGGAGAACGTGATCCGCGGCTGCGCCGTGCCGGTGTTGGTGCATCGGCACAACGGATAGGTTGCGGGCGGGCGGGCGTTCCGTTCGCATCGCTTATGCGGAAGGTGAGCGAAATCTCCAAAGATTTTCGCGGAAAAGGAGATCGCTGCGTTGGCCAATGGGGCGTTCCGGGGCAAGGAATGAAGGTCGCGCAGCGCCTGCGCTTTTTCGAGGAGTAGGGAGAGGAGCCCCCGTCATGACGGCACGCTTATTGGTTTCAGCCGCCGGGATCCTGTTGGCCATCGCCGGCCCCAGTTTCGCCAACAACACGGATTATCCGGTCCGCGGCAACTGGCTGTGGCAGCTCGGCTGGCAACGCTGGCCGGCCGTGCAACCTTCGACCGCCGTGGCCCCATGGTATGTGTGGTGGCCCGCCAACGCCAACGAAACCCTCAACATTCACAACTTCCAGTCGTCGCCTTATCCAACCTGGCCCGCGCAAGGCCAACCCGGCGCGGGCATGGTCCGGCCGCAAGGGCCGACCGCGGTCGCCCCGCAACCCGCTCCCTGGCAATCGGTCCCCGTGCGGCCTGTCGCCAACCCGCAACCGCCAAATTACCCTTATGGACGCTGAAGACGGGTGGGGATCGACGGCCCACGAGTCGCAAGACTCGTGGGCCTTTTTTGTTTCCCGGCCAACTTCCCTCGTCCCCATTCCGGCGGCGTTCTCCTATAACAATCTTGTCACCGCCATTTTCACGTGAGGAGTCCGCTTATGGCCGGTCCGGGTCCTATTCTCAAGGAAGCCCACCGTTTGCGGCAGCACCTCCAGGAACTCGATGCCCGCATCACCCAGGCGCCGCGGCAGCTCGCCCTGCAAAAAGCCAAGCTGCAAAGCGCCGAAGATAATCTCAAAGCCGCTCAAGACGAGATCAAGCAGCTCAAGGTCAAGATCAACGACCGCGAACTCTCCGTGAAGACGACGTTCCAGCAAATCGCCAAATGGGAAAAGCAGCGCGAGACGGCCGGCAATTCGAAAGAATACGAAGCTCTGCTGCATGAAGTCAGCGCCGCCCAGGACCGCGTCAAGGCGTTTGAGGACGAGATCTTCGAAGCGATGACCGATGTCGAAGACAAGGCGGGCAAGCTCCCGGGCGTCGAAGCGATCACCAAACAAATCCGGCTCGAAGTCGCCACGTTCGAAAAAGAGTACGACTCGCGGATCGAAAAGTTCACCGCCGATCGATCGAAGACGGCCGAGGAACTCAAGGGCGTCGAAACGCAGGTTCCCGAAGATGTGCTGCCGGTCTATTCGAAGATGGTGAAGGCGCGCGGAGCGGGAGCGTTTGGCAAAATTGAAGGCCGCACCTGCATGGCCTGCAACACCGAACTGACGCCGCAAAACGCCAGCGAGATCAACCGCGGGCTGTTCGTGACGTGTAAGAGTTGCGGGCGGATGCTGTACGCGTGAGCGCAGAGTCGATTTTTAGCCCCAACGGGGTTGCATGCAAAGCCCCACCTAAATGACCGTGCGCGATTTCGCTGGAAGCCCGACGCGTGAGCGAGGGTGGCGCGGTCGAGACCTTCGTCGTGCGTCAGGGCCATCCCCGTTCACCCTCGCTTACGCGTCGGGCTACCTCAGCCGAGTCGAGCTCACTTATTTAGACAACAGCCGCCATGCGTCCCTGGGTCTCCAAGAAAGCGTTCCTCGTCGTCGCGTGCTTCAGCAAGCATCGGGATGCCCTCGCGTGGGCTGGGGAGCAGTTGGAGCCCATTCACGGCCCCGTCGTTCTGACGAGCGCCGACTTCCCGTTTGACCAGACAACGTATTACGAAACGACGATGGGAACGCCGCTTTGGAAGCGGTTCCTGGTCTTCGAGCGATTTTTTTCGACCGAGACCCTGCCGGATGTGAAAAACTTCACAATCCAGCTCGAAAACGCCCTCATCGCGAGTCAAAAATACCCCGAACCGCGCCCGCTCAACATCGATCCGGGCTACTTGCAGCTGGGAAAGTTCTTGCTGGCCACCACCAAGGATCAAGCCCACCGTATCTACTTGCGCGACAACATCTTCGCCGAGGTGACGCTACGCTATCAGCGGACCGGTTTCGAGCCCTGGCCATGGACCTATGCGGACTATCAGGTTCCCGAGGTGCGGGCGTTTTTGACCGAAGCCCGTGTGCTGCTCGCTTCGCGAATTCGCGCCGAACAAGAAGCCGACCTCTGATTCTTTCCTAACTAACGAAAAGGTCAGCGGTTGAGTCTTGCGGGGCAACCAAAGTCCCAAACCGCTCCAATTTGCCGGACTGTTAGCTTCCCCTCACGAAATCGTTCAGACGCGGCGTCTGATCGGCAAGGGTCTTGAAGACCAGACCGGCCCGTGGTACGATTCTATGAGCAACTCGCGAAGAGATCTTGAACATTTTGGACTCGGCGGCGTCCCCAAAGGGCCCGCGAGTGTGCGGTTGCATGAGTTACGAGGAACGTGAGGGATGGCGTCGCTCAAGCATCCCGGCGGTTGGTTGTTCAAGGAAGAGCCCGAACAATACGGTTTCGACGATCTCCTACGCGACGGCGAAACGACGTGGGACGGCGTGAACAACAATCTGGCTCTGAAAAACCTCCGGGCGGTGCAGCCGGGGGACGCGGTTTTGTTCTACAGCACGGGTAAGATCAAGGCCGTGATCGGCGAGATGCGGGTCACGGCGGTTTCCCTGGACGATCCGAAGCGGCCGGTGATCAAGGTCGAACCGGTGCGGCGTTGGCCGCGACCGGTGACGCTGGCGGAAGTCAAAGTCGATCCCGATCTCGCCGATTGGGATCTGGTGCGGAACTCCCGTCTCTCGGTCATGCGGGTGGATCCGAAGCAATGGCAGCGCCTGGCGGCAATGAGCCAGGCGGCCCCGACAATCTGACCGCGTTCGAGGTCGGCATTCCACGGAAGGGGACTCCCGATCTGGCAAGACATCTCTGCCCCTTCATGATGAAGGGCCGTTCGTGAGGCGGCGCCTCGGAGCCATTGCTTCGTCGCTGCGTGCGAGTGGATGTCTGGAGCTTTTCGGAAAATGTCACGCCCATCAGCAAGCCAGAGTGCGGTCAACGGCACGAAACCGACATTGTCGCGTCGTTCCGACCGTTTCCTCGCCGGACTGGCCGACTACAAGTCGGTCGTCTTCGTGTCGCACATCCAGCCCGATCCCGATAGCCTCGGCAGCATGGTCGGTCTGGCGCACCTCGTCGAAACCTGCCTCGGCATGCCCACGCGCCTCACGCGCGACGGCGCCATCTGCCGGGCGGAAAATCGAGCGATGGTCGATGTCCTCGATATTGAACTCGAACCGATCGAAAAAGTTTCGTTCGCGCCGGATGTGGCCGTGGTCATGGTCGACAGCCAACCGCGTACGGGCCGGCACTCGTTCGTCCGCGATCAGGTGCCGATTTACGCCGTCATCGATCACCATCAAACCGGCGGCGATACCGAATCGATCCCGTTTCTCGATATCCGCCGCAACCTCGGGGCGACCTGTTCGCTCGTGACGCGTTATCTCATGGAGCAGGAAGTCGAGATTCCCGAACGCGTCGCCACCTGCCTCTACTACGGGATCGAGACCGAAGTGAGCGGCTATCCGCGCGACGCCACCGCTCTCGACGATGCCGCCCTGCAACACCTCTTCACCCTCCTCGACAAGGACGCCCTGGCGAAGGTCCGCAATACCCCAATGCCCGAAGCGTTCTTCGAGGCCTTGCTGCAAGCGTTGCAAAGCTCGTTCATCTACGACGACCGCCTGCTCATCAGTTGGATCAACGATCTGCCCATGCCCGAGTTGGCCGCGCAGATTTGCGATTTCCTCGTTCGCTATGAAAACATTAGCTGGGCCGTCTGCGCCGGCGTCCACGACAACACCATGATCCTTTCCGCCCGCACCGCGCATCTGGGCGAAGAGGCGGGCGAAGTGCTTCGGCAAGTCGTCTCGCGCCTCGGCGGTAAAGCCGGCGGACACGATCGCCGCGCCGGCGGAGCGATTCCCCTCGCCAGCACGTCCGCCAACGCCATCGAGCAGATGCAAAGCGAACTGCGCCGCCGGTTGTTGAAGACGCTGCACATCGAAGACTCCCGCGGCCGGCGCATGGTCCCGCTCAAGGAAATGTTCCAGAACATGGTTTGATGTCGCCAGCCTTGGGATTCGGAGTGCCTCGTCCAGGCGAAATCTTCGGCGTGAGCCGGCGGGTTTATCCCGCCGGGACA
>JBAXFO010000338.1:0-5673 GCA_037139885.1 Planctomycetota bacterium | reverse complement strand
CGCCATGACGACGCAGTGCGCCGCGGTGATCGACGGCGGCTCCGACGATTACATGCTCGAAACGGCGATCTTGAAAGTGTTCGCCACCGATTCGCTGTGGACGATCGTGAACGACACGTTGCAGATTTACGGCGGCCAGGGCTATTTCTCGAACGAACCGTACGAACGCTGGATGCGCGACGCCCGCATCAACACCATCGGCGAAGGCGCGAACGAAGTTCTTAAAGCGTTCATCGCGGTCGTCGGCATTCGCGGCGTCGGCGAGGCGTTGCGCGGCGTTCTGTCGGCGCTCAAACATCCCTTCGGCGAGATGGGCACGCTCTGGCGTTTCGGCCGCAGTCAGGTCTCGGCCCGTTTGCAGACGCCTGAGATTCCCGTGCAATCGAAAGACCTGGCGACGGAAGCCCGACAGCTCGCCGCACGCGTGCGCGACTTCGGCCTGGCGATCCCGCAAGTCCTCGCGCACTTCCGCAAGGAAGCGCTTGCGCACCGCAACGGCAAGGATGAAGAGCTGGCGATTCTCGAAGTGGTGCTGAAAAGCCAATACACGCACGAACGCCTCGCCGATGCGGTTTGCGATCTCTATGCGTCGAGTTGCACGCTCAGTCGGCTCGATTCGCTGCTCGCCGGAGGGGGAGAGCCGCGCGAGATTCAAGCCGGTAAGTATTTTCTGCAGCTGGCCGACCGCCGCATTCGGCGTAATTTGGCCGATCTGTGGGACAATGTCGACGGCGCGACGACCGCGACCGCCGACGCGTTTTTGAAAGGTTAGCCGCGACCGTTTCGCGGCAACGATTTGGGCAAATATGAACGAACATCAATTCGCGACCGGCACGACGATTTTTCAGCCCGGCGATGCGGGCGTGCGTGCGTTTTTGATTCGGGAAGGCCGCGTCGAGCTGCTGCGCACCATCGAGTCGCCCGCTCCCATCGCCGTGCTCGGGCCGGGCGAAGTGTTTGGCGAGATGAGCCTGATCGAGGAACGGCCGCATGCGTTGTTCGCCCGGGCCGCCAGCGCGGTCCGCGCTCATGGATTGACGCGCGATGAATTCGAACAACTTCTGACGACGGACCCCGCCACGTTTCGCACGTATCTCAAAACGCTCTTCGAACGCTTGCGTTTGCTCGCGGCGAAGTTCGAAACGGCGCATGTCGATCATCCGCCGGCGCACGCGCTGGCGAACGCGCTGACGGTGACGATCCATCCGCTCACCCGCCGCGCCGCCGAGACGCTGCCCGAAGAGGGCCTGGCCATCTCGAAGTTTCCCTTTCGGATCGGTCGGGCGGCCGAAGCGCGCGAGAACGACCGCCTCGACCTCAACGACCTGTGGTTGCTCGACCACGAACCCTTTCACGTGTCACGAAATCATGCGGCGATCAATTTGGTCGGCGGCGCAGTGATCGTGGAAGACCGCGGTTCGACGCGCGGCACGCACGTCAATCACGTCCACATCGGCGTTCGCAATCCTCATACGCACGCAAACCTCGAAGAGGGGGACAACGTGGTGGTGTTGGGGGGACTGGCGTCGCCCTATCAGTTTCGGATTCATGTCGAACATGGTTAATGACGGTTTGCCGCGCCGCGGCTAAGCCATCGCAAAGCAAAAGGCCTCGCGCGGGAGTCGCGCGAGGCCTTGCTGTTTAAATTAAAGTGATGTTGTATGTTCCATTCAGGGATATTTTCTCGAAACGGGTTCGAGCGTGACTGTTGCGTGGGGGCGAACGATCGGCTCCGCGGACGGATGTCCGCGGAGCGTGAGCCGAGTTTAGAAGGGGTTCCGCAGCGTCGCGGGGGCGACGATCACGGCCGGGCGGTTGTTGTTGAGGACCGGGCTGGCGGTCGTGGGAATCGAGAGCGGGGCTTCCGGGGTTTGTTCGTAACGGACAGCCTTATCGCCCTTCGGGATGGCGGGAGGAGCGGCCTTGGGAGCGTCGCCCTTGGGAGCGTCGGGCATCTTCTTCGGGGCGGCCGGGGCCGTCGCGGGGGGCGTGCCGGTCGCCGGGAGCGGAGCGGGAACGGCTTCGACAGCGGCGGGAGCGGAAGAGCTGCCGCACGAATCGCAAGCCGCTACGGGAGCCGCGGCCCCGCAGCCATGGCACGAATGCTTCGAAGCGAACATGCCGCGGAGTTTGCCGAGGATGTTGCCGCCGTGGCCGTGGCTGCTGCCGCAGGAGTCACAAGCCGGGGCCGGAGCCGCACACGGAGCGGGCGCCGGGGCGGGAGCGGCGCAGGGAGCCGCACACGGAGCGGCTGCCTTGCAGGAATGGCAGGGGAAGAGGCCCGAAAGTTTTTCGCGGAAGCCGTGTCCGAATGAAGGACCGGAGCACGTGTCGCATGTCGGTGCCGCGACCACGGGGGCCGGGGCGCATGCGGGGCTGTTGCACGACGCGGCTGCGGGATGGTTCCCTAACAGCGCGCTCGCAAGAATCACGAAAGCTGCATTCACAAGTTATCTCCGAAGGGGGCAAACGGGTCCGATCGAGCCTCGAGTAGGCGAAAGCCGATCGAGACGCGTACGCTTGCCGATCAATGAATTCGCCGATCGGAACGCCGTCTGTTCCGAACAGCAAACTCCCTTACTCGTGAGTAGAGATCGGACGACTTGAGAATGCGCATCACCAGCTTTCCGAATTTCTCAGACTGCCCCCCTTGCGGAGTTGACGGAGACGCACGGAAAGCTCGACGAGACTGTTACGAAAGAATCGGCGGTTGAACTTGAAGAAAGTCTTGTGACAATTTTGCCCGAACGGCCGAGCGGGGTGGTCGGCGAAGAGGCGCCGATTGCGGGGGAGGGTGGGGCGATGCAGCTTCAAATCCACCAATCGTGCGCCGCCACCAGCGTGAGGGGATCGATGACTTTGTAAAGCGTTTTGCGGTAGCGAAAGCCAAGGCGGCGATAAAGGCGGACGGCGGCCGCGTTGTCGGCGGTGACTTCGAGGCGGCCGACCGCTAGGCCCGCGCTGCGAAAGGCGTGGAGAGCCTTCAGGACGAGAGCCGTGCCCAGGCGTCGGCCGCGGAAAGCGGGGATGACGCCGACGTTTTGAATCGCCCCGATGCCGCCCCGTTCGGCCACGCCCTGAATCGTGCCGATGAACTCGCCCTGATGAGCCAACAGCCAGGTCGCCTCGCGGCAGAAGCCCCATTTGTGGCGAATCTCGCGCATGAGGCGCAGGCAACCGTCGCGGCAGACAAGATTGGGGAACACGACGCCGTCGATTTCATCGAGGAAACAAAGCTGTTTGACCTGGGCATGGGCTTCGAGTTGGGCGTCGTCCCAGGGGATCCAGGCGAAGTCGTCGCCCAGAGCGGGCATCTCCGGAAGCGGCGCGACGAGGTCGATCTCCATGCGAAAGCGTTTGAAGTAACGGACATCGTGTTGGATGACGGGCGTGATCATGTCGCTCAGAAAACGGACCGGGGGCAACGTTTCGCCGCAAAGGGCCAATCATATCAGAACGCCCCGGCCGTCGTCAAAGCGAGGAAGTCGATTTTCCCGTGCCATGGGGGGGTGTCCCCTGGTACGATTTTGCTGATGATAACGTTTGCGAGGGTCGTAGCGTCCTGGTTCCTTCGTAGCGACGATCCCGTTTCCAACTCTCACGATTCAGGAGTCCGAGGCATGACCTCTCCGGCCGGTTCGAATAACATCACCAGTGTCCTCAAAGAACTACGGAAGTTTCCGCCCCCGCCCGCGTTCGCGGCTCAAGCGCACGTCAAGAGTATGGAGGAGTTCGAAAAGCTCTACGACCATGCCGATCGCGATCCGGAAGGTTTTTGGGCCGAGCAGGCCGAATCGCTCACGTGGTTCAAGAAGTGGACGCAGGTTCTCGACTGGAAGGAACCGCATGCGAAATGGTTCGTCGGCGGCACGCTGAACGCCAGCTATAACTGCATCGACCGTCATCTGACCGGACCGCGGAAGAACAAGGCCGCGATTATTTGGGAAGGCGAACCGGGCGAGTCGCGCGTGCTCACGTATCAGACGCTGCACCGCGAGGTGTGCAAGTTCGCGAATGTCTTGAAGGGGCAGGGCATCGTGGCGGGAGATCGCGTCACGATTTACATGCCGATGATTCCCGAACTGGCGATCGCGATGTTGGCCTGCGCCCGGATCGGAGCGACGCACAGCATCGTCTTCGGCGGCTTCAGTGCGGAAGCCGTGGCCGACCGCAACAACGACGCCAAGGCGAAGCTCATCATCACGGCCGACGGCGGCTGGCGCCGGGGCAAACTGGTGCCGCTCAAGGCGAACGTCGACGCGGCGCTGGACAAGTCGTCAACGATCGAAAAGTGCATCGTCTTCAATCGCGCGAATCATGCCGTGCCGATGAAGGCGGGCCGCGATCTGTGGTGGCACGAACTGATGGCCGACGCCTCCGCCGACTGCCCGGCGACGCCGCTCGACAGCGAACATCCCCTCTTCATCCTCTACACCTCGGGCTCGACGGGAAAACCCAAGGGCGTGTTGCATACGACCGCGGGTTATTTGCTCGGCGTTTCGTACACGCATCGCCTGGTCTTCGATTTGAAGGAAGACGACACGTACTGGTGCACCGCCGACATCGGCTGGGTGACGGGGCACAGCTACATCGTCTACGGCCCGCTCGCCAACGGCGCCACGACGCTGATGTTCGAAGGCGCCCCGAACCATCCGCGCGAAGACCGCTTCTGGGAGATCATCGAGAAGTATCGCGTCAGCATTTTTTACACCGCCCCCACGGCCATTCGCGCGTTCATCAAATGGGGCGACAAATGGCCCAAGGGACGCGATCTTTCGAGCTTGCGCCTGCTCGGTTCCGTGGGCGAGCCGATCAATCCTGAAGCGTGGATGTGGTATCACGAAGTGATTGGGGCCGGGCGCTGTCCGATCGTCGATACGTGGTGGCAGACCGAGACCGGCATGATCCTCATCGCACCGGTTCCCGGCGCGGTGCCGACGAAACCGGGCTCGGCGACGAGGCCATTGCCCGGCGTGGCGGCCGATGTCGTCGACAAGACGGGCCAATCGGTGCCGGCGAACCAGGGCGGTTTGCTCGTCATTAAAAAGCCCTGGCCGGCGATGTTACGGACGATTTTCGGGGACGACGCCCGCTATCAGCAACAATACTGGTCGCAGATTCCGGGAATGTACTTCACCGCCGACGGCGCCCGCCGCGACGACGATGGCTACATCTGGATCATGGGCCGCGTCGACGATGTCCTCAACGTCTCGGGGCATCGCCTGAGCACGATGGAAGTCGAGAGCGCCCTGGTGCATCACCCGAAGGTGGCCGAGGCCGCGGTCGTGGGCAAACCCGACGACATCAAGGGGGAAGGCATCTCATGCTTTGTGACGCTCAAGGCGGGCGTGCCGGCGTCGGACGAATTGAAGAAGGAATTGCAGGGGCACGTCGTCAAGGAAATCGGCGCGCTGGCGCGGCCCGACGAAATTCGCTTCACCGAATCGCTTCCGAAGACGCGCTCCGGTAAGATCATGAGGCGTTTGCTGCGCGACATCGCCAGCGGTCGGGCGACGTCCGGCGATACGACGACGCTCGAAGATTACTCGGTGCTGGCGAAATTGCGCGAGGAAGATGAGTAGTGCGTCTCAATCTTCGGCGTGAGCCGGCGGGATAAACCGGTTTATCCCGCCGGGACAAGCCCGGCGGCTCGCCTCAACCGAAAATTTCGTC
>JBAXFO010000337.1:0-5683 GCA_037139885.1 Planctomycetota bacterium | reverse complement strand
CGCCGTTCGACCACGAACAACCGATCTGGTACTTTCTCCCCGTGCTCTTGCTCGGCCTGGCGCCGTTCGTCTGGCTGCTGCCGCTCCTGGGACGTTTCCTGATCGCCAATCGCCCCGAGGCCACGCGTCGCCGTAGCCCCGAAATGGGCTTCTTTCTCCTGGCCGGTTTGTGGTGCGTCGGCTTTTTCTCGCTCTCCGGGAGCAAGCTGCCGACGTACATTCTGCCCGCCTTTCCGCCCCTGTGCCTGGCTCTAGGGACTTTCGTCGTCGCCAGCGGTTGGCATCAATCGCGCCGGCTGCGCAGCTTCCTCGCTCTCTGGGCGCTCGTCCTCATCGCCGCACATGCGTTCGTCTTGCCGCGCGTCGCCTGGCAGCGCTCCCCCATGAACCACGCCGCCGAGGCCCGGCCCTATCTCGAAGACCGCTCGACGCCGATTTACTGCTACCCACGCCCCGTCGATTCGGTCGCCTTCTATCTCGACCGCGACGACTTCCACGTCTACCGAAGCAAAGAGCTCGCGGCCATGCTCGAATCGATGGACAAACACTCGCGCAGCATCATCCTCTTCGCCCACCGCAACTCGAAGCTGATTTTGACGCACAACGTGCCGCCGCATTTCCGCGTCGTCTACGTCGGCAAGCTGGGCCTTTGCGATATGGCCGTCATCGAACGCTAATCGGGGATTGTCACCGGTCGTTATAACCGCGCTTATGAGCGGCGCGCCACTTCCACGCCGTCTCCACGATCGCCTGCAAATCGCGATACTTCGGCGACCAGCCGAGCTCGCGCAAAATCTTCGCCGACGACGCCACCAACACCGGCGGATCGCCCGCCCGCCGGGGGCTCTCGACGATCGGCACTTTCTTGCCCCCCACCGCTTCGACCGCCTGGCAAACCTCGCGAACGCTGTTGCCCACGCCCGTGCCCAGGTTGTAATGCATGGCCTGGCCCGGTTGCAGTTTCTCGAGGGCAAGGAGGTGAGCCTCGGCGAGATCGTTGACGTGGATGTAATCGCGGATGCAGGTGCCGTCGGGCGTGGGATAGTCCGTTCCGAAAACGCTCAGATGCGGAATCCGACCCAGGGCCGCGTCGATCGCCAGCGGAATGAGATGCGTCTCGGGATTGTGATCTTCGCCGAGCGAACCATCCGGACTCGCCCCCGCCGCGTTGAAATAACGCAGGGCCGCGAAACCGAGTTTGTAAGCGTGGGCGTAATCCGCGAGCGCCTTTTCGATGACGAGCTTGCCCTGCCCATACGGATTGATCGGCCGCTGCGGCGTGTCCTCGGTGATCGGCATCGACTCGGGCGTGCCATACGTGGCGCATGTGCTCGAAAACACAAACCGCGGCACCTGATGCTTGCGGACGCATTCGAGCAAGCCGAGGGTGTTTACGACATTGTTCTGATAGTACTTCGCCGGATGAATCACCGACTCGCCGACGAACGCAAAGGCCGCAAAGTGAACGACGCCGTCAAACCGTTTCTCGACGAAAAGTTGATCGAGCCGATGGGAATCCGCGAGATCCGCGACGATGAGCCGCTCCGCCGGAACCGCGGCGCGATGGCCGAAAACGAGGCTATCGTACACCGTGACGTCATGCCCGCGTTCAAGAAACAAACGAACCGCATGGCTGCCGATATACCCCGCACCGCCTGTAACGAGAATCCGCATGGCAAACCTCCGGGCCCACAACGTCGAATCGAGACTTGATCGTTCTATGGGAGACTCGTTCGGGTTGGGCGACGTCGAGCAAAATACGAATCTGAACCACAGAGACACAGAGAGCACAGAGAGTTTTTGCAAATGGGACAAAGCAACTGGAACGCTCTTTGTCCCTCGAAAATCGAACGACAGAACCGTGCAGAATCGGCGATTGTCTCGGAAAACTCTCTGTGCTCTCTGTGTCTCTGTGGTTCAACTTCGTATTATTTTCCCCTTAAATCATACTACCTGCCACCCTACTGCGTAATCCCCTTCGTGATGCCCATGAACACGTCTTCAAGATCGATCTCTTCTTCCTTGAGCAACTTTAACCGGTAGCCGTTCTTGATGAGATGCTCCGCGAGGTCGCTGCCGTCGACGGCTGCGTCTTTGAGAGTGACGATCAGCATGTCGTCGGCGGTTTTGTGCGTGACGTCGTCGACGTCGGGGTGGCCTTTGAGGAGAATGGCGGCGTCGACGTTGCGGCCATCGCCGACGATGACGTGAAAGACCTTCTTCGAGCGCACCTGACGGATGGCGGATTCGACGTCGCCATCGAAAAGAAGTTTGCCGCGTTCGATGATGCCGATCTTATTGCAGATGTCGGCGAGTTCGGGAAGGATATGGCTTGATACGAGAATCGTCTTACCCATCTTGCGGAGCTGTTTGAGGAGCGTGCGCATCTCGATGCGGGCGCGGGGATCGAGGCCGCTGGCGGGTTCGTCGAGGAGGAGGACTTCGGGTTCGTGCAAAAGAACGCGCGCCAGGCCCAGGCGCTGCGTCATGCCGCGGGACAGGCTCGTGACCAGGGCGTCGCGTTTATAACCCAGGTCGACGAGTTCGAGGACGTCTTCGCACTTCTTGCGGCGTGCGGGCCCGTCGATGCGATAGGCGGCCGCGAAGAATTCGAGGTATTCGATCACCTTCATGTCATCGTAGACGCCGAAGAAATCGGGCATGTACCCCATGAGCCGGCGAATCTCTTTGGCGCCGTTGTAGATGGAGTAGCCGCACACCGTCGCCTCGCCCCAGCTCGGATTGAGCAGGGTGGCGAGGATGCGCATCGTCGTCGTCTTGCCGGCGCCGTTGGGGCCGATGAAGCCATACACATCGCCCTTCTCGAGCTTGATGGTGAGGCGTTCGAGGGCGTAAAGGTCGCCGTACATTTTCGTGAGGTCGCGAGTTTCGATCATCGTGCGAGTCCTGTTTTGGACAAAAGTTCGGTCTTCAAGGCGCCGGCCTCAAGGCGAGGGCGGCGCGAACATACGTGTCGCGTTTCAGCTTTCCCCTGGCGGCGGGGCCGAGCGCGCGGTCGCCCTGGCGCAGGGTGAGCTGCGGGCGGGCGGGCAGGTTATCGTAGGCGGTTTCGGTGGGGCCGTAGCCGACGAGGATCGCTTCGCGCACGCCCAGGGTCGAGAGGGGGACGTTGATGACGCGCGGGTCGTCGCGCAGGCGCCAGCTCCAGTCGAGGCGGCGGAAGAGGTGGTTGCCGATGCGGAGGTTGGGGTCGAGGCGTTCGTGGAACATGATGCTGCGCAGAGCGAAGCCGGGGTCGTAGACGCCGTGCGGAGATGGGGTGCGTTCGTCGGTCTTGTCGCGCCATTCGCCGGGGAGCATGCCGTTGTCGGTGGCTTTGATCTCGATGCGCGTCGTCCCTTGTTTCAGGCCCCCGGCGATGGGATAGACGCGATCGAAAAGGAACAAGGAGGCGTTCTCAAGGGCGAACGGCAAGTTGTTGACGAGCGTGCCCGAGGCTTTGAAGGCATGTTCGCGCGGATGATACGAGAGCGTCGCCTCGATCATGGGGGCGCCCTCCATCTGCACATCGCTCTGCACGAGGAATGAACGCGTGCCCCGATACGCGAAAGGGACGCCGGCCAAACGCGACGCGGGCCAGGCGAAATCGATGGCGTACGATTTGTGCGACAACGCCAAACCCGCGGCCCGGCCCATGCCCGCGGGACCGTCATCGGGTCGGCCGAACCAACCCAGAGCGCTCGAGCCTGCGCCGTTCCCCGGTAACGCGGCGGCGACATCGAGCGCGTGAATCGCGTCGCTGCGAACGCCGAACCACGACGTCACCGATTGCGAGCGCTGCTTCGAGCCGCCGTCGATGTCGATGAGGTCGAGTTGATTGACGAGCATGCCGGGATCGGCGCCCGGATTCAGTGCTCCGTAAGCGAGAACGCTGACGCCGATGACGATGAGCGGCAACGTAATCCAGGCGGCGTCCATGCGGCCAATGACCCGCCGCAGCACGAAGTAATCGCCAGCCGAAATGAGGGCCGTATAGAGCAGCATGAGCAGCGCGACGCTGCCGAACGACATGGCCGCGATGTCGAACGTATCGAGGTCGCGCTGCAAGCGGGCGCCCCAATCAGCGATGTCGATCTCCCGGCCCCAGGTTTCGATCTTCGCCTGCTCCGGCGGCACGAAGCGGGGCCCGAGTTGATCGACGAGCGTACGCAGAAATTCGACGCGGCCCGCCCAGCGGCTGAACGACCCGGTAGCGAGCGGAAACGCGATGACGGTGACGCTGCCGAGCCCATGCGGCGAGCGGGCGATGAGCGGGAGGGAGCGGTCGCCGGCGGCCGAAGCGTCGAGTTGGGCGAGGATTTCCCAGGGCCCGGCCGCGAAATCGGCGAGATCGAGTTTGGCGACGGCGATCGCGGGTTCGCCGCGCGGGGGAAAAGGCTTATCGTGCAACCCCGACCAGGCTTCGATGGGGACAAGGTTTTTCGCGGCATGAACGCTGGCCTTGACGTGCGTCTTGGGGTCGACGGCGATGACGAGCCGGCCGCCGCGGCGCACCCAGTCCCAGACCGGAGCGATGGCGGCGTGATCTTTGGGCGCGGCGAAAAGGGGATCGCTGGTGTCGAGGATGACCAGATCGACGCCGTCGTAGCCCATCCAGGCGCGCGGAAGGCGTTCGACATCGGTTTCGTAAACGGCGAAGCGCGTCACGCGCGGGGCGGGCTTGCCGTCGTCCCGGGCCTTCTCTTTGAGCAGCAGCGCCGCCGCCAGGTCGTCGAGTTTGGCTCCGAGGCTGAGGTAAAGATAATCCCGTAAACCGCTCGTGCGCGGTTCGAGAGTCGCGGCGGCGAGTTTGGAACTTCCCTCCTGAAATGACACCCTCATGTCATTGCGGACGTGCCCCGGTTTGACGAAGCCCCGAGCGACGATGCGGTTCGGGCCCCCGCTCACGGCGGCGAACCGCGACAGCGTGGCGTTGTCGACCGTGTCTTCGCTTTCGACGACGAACTCGAGCGCGCGGTCGTTGAGATCGCCCGGGATTTCCGCGAACACAGGAGCCCAGAGGCCGACTTTATGCGTCGGCGTGCGCGGCCCCTGCGAGAGCGGCTTGAAGCCGATCTGAACATCGAAGGCCGCGGCGGGACTCTGAGCGCGAACGCTCACGCCGGACGCGAGCCAGGCGACCGCCAACAACAGCGCTCCCCAGCGAATCGTCCGCCGAGGGCCATGGGAGGGGAACGGGGGATAGACGCTCACGGCTTCTCCGCGACGGCGCAAACGCAAGGGGATTTTCGGCAACCGGGACAGCCGCTGCCGTACTTTCGGGCGATGGCCTCATCGAGATCGACGCCCACGTTATTGGCGAGCGTGGCCAGCCAGGCGAGGACATCGGCGAATTCGAGCACGCGCTCCTCGTGGGTGCCGCCGCGCAGGGCGGAGGCGAGTTCGCCCACCTCTTGCATGAACCACATGAAAGTGCCGTCGACGCCGCGCTGGGCGTCTTTGGCGCCGTAAAGATGGCGGATGAGCGCCTGAACTTCGCCGAGGGTTTGGGCCATGAATGAAAACCTTGAATGAAGCATTGCCCGTAGGGTGGGTTGAGCGGAGCGAAGCCCACCAAAAGATGCAGAAATACGATGACGATTCCGAACCTTTTGGTGGGCTTCGCTCCGCTCAACCCCATAGGCATCAACTTAGCTCGAACTCCAAGAGTTCTACATCGTTA
>JBAXFO010000336.1:0-5694 GCA_037139885.1 Planctomycetota bacterium | reverse complement strand
GATTTGATGTACAACATGCTCCGTAAGGACGGCCGCATCCAACATCCGCAGCTCGATTACAGCGTTTACGCCAAACAAGTCGAAGGCCGCGATTTGCTCGACGCCAGCTTCATGCACCGCGATCCCAAGAACGGCGGCTTCGACTGGATCGCCCGCGGCCGCAAGGCGACCATCTCCGTCGATCAAGAGAAGAAGATCATCACCATCCGCATGTGGGACGGAACTCTGCGTAAAGAAAACGGCGAGTCGGCCGTGTTCGAGTTCTTCGAGTGGCCGGTGGAAATGAAGCTGAACGCTCCCGAGAAAAATCGACCGACCGACATGACCTGGCCGGAAATGTCGCAATTCCGCGCGAAATTCGAGGACGACATCGACCAGAATCGCCAGGAAATCGCCGCCCACGAAGCCGCCATCATCCGCGGCAATTCACCGCCCGAGTTCGTCGATCACATCCGCCACAAACGCGCCTACATCCGCAGCGTGCAAGGCCTGATCGCCAACATCGACACCGAATATCAAATGCGCCCCGCCCTCGCGCTCGGCTGCCTTTGTTTCGTGCTCGTCGGCTGCCCCGTCGGCATTTGGTTCAGCCGCAGCGATTATCTCAGCTCTTTCATCACCTGCTTCTTGCCCATCATCGTCGTGTACTATCCCCTCCTGCTTTGCGGCGTCAACATGGCGAAATCGGGAAAATACATTGCGACCCTCGCCATCTGGCCGGCGAATACGATCATGTCGATCTTGGCGGTGTTGCTGCTTCGGAAGTTGATGCGGAATTGACGCTGCTAACGAATGCGCGGCAACCGCCGGAAGCGCCGCAATTTCGCGAGGCTTTTGGGGGGCTGTGCGGCGTCTTGCTCGTCCTCAATGTCGCCGATGATCTCTTCGAGAATGTCTTCGAGCGTCAACATGCCCAGCACTTGCCCTTCGGTGTCGCGCACCAGGGCCATGTGCTTTTTCGCCTTCTTGAACAGTCGTAGGGCGTTGTCGACTTCTTCGTCCGGCTTTAAATAGATGGCCGGATACAGAGCGTCTTCGAGCACGACGACGCTCGTGAGCCCGACGAGGAACAACAGATCTTTCGTGTTCACGACGCCGACAATGTTGTTCAAATCCCCCTCATAGACCGGCAACCGCGTATGCCCGCACGATCGCACTTTCTCGAGCACCTGCGAAAGCGGCGTCGAGAGTTCCAACGCGTCCATCCGCTCCCGCGGCACCATGCAATCGCTCACCGACTTATTCGACAGTAAGAACACATTCTTGAGAAGTTTCGCCTGTTCCGAATTGATGATGCCGGCCTCCTCGGTGTCTTCAATGAGCAGGTTGAGCTCTTGCACGGAATGGACCAGCGCCTCGGGAACGGCTTGAAATCCAAAGATGCGGGCGAGCCCATTGCCGGCGCCGTTCATTACGGAGATGAAGGGCCGCATGCACAATTCGAAGAGGCGTAGCGGCACCACGACCCACAGCGCCACTCGATCGGGAGATTGCAGGGCCACCGTTTTCGGAAACAATTCGCCGAGCACGACGTGCAGGAAAGTGATGAAGCAAAATGCGATCGCCGTGGCGACCGAATGTTTCGCGAGCATGCTCCAGGGATTGGGAAGACCGTTAAAAATCGCGATCAGAGCGCCGGCGACGCCGGTTTCGACGACAAGCCCCAGGCCGAGGCTCGCCAGCGTGATGCCGAGCTGCGTGGCGGCGATGTAGCGATCGAGATGGTCGAGGGACTGGATCACGAGCGTCGCGCGTTTGAAGCCGCGCGTTTCGAGCTCCTGCATCCGCGTGCGCCGCACCGCCACCAAGGCGAACTCGGCCGCCACGAAAAACGCATTGGCTCCCAGCAGCAGCGGAAAGGATAGCAAACCAAAAATCGTCAAACCGATCGTCACGCCCACCTCTCCCGGGAATCTGGCCTGACGTCATTTTTACGAGATGAGCCGATAATGACGAACGAGCTTTGCGGATGCGTGCGCAAAGGGGCGCGCGCCTTAACGTTTTTCCGCCTTGGCGTTCGCGAGCAGATCGCGATGGACGCGAGCCACATCGCCCATGTAATGATCGATGCGGTAATCGTTGGCCGCCTTATTGAGATGATCGAGGGCCTTGACTCGATCGCCCAGTAGGTCGAACCAGATGCCCAAATAGAGATGCGCGTAAAACAATTGCCGGCTTTTCAAAGCGGGCTCCAGATCGCCGCGAACGGCCGCGGCAAGCACATCGTCGGGAGTTTTCTTGCCACGATAAAGTTCGTAGATATCCCGCATCGGCACGCGGCGATCGTCGCCGATCTTCAACATGCCGCCCTGCGCCTTCGCCAGACCGTCGCTGCGGACCATGCACATAAATCGCCAAACGGCGTTCTCGACATCGGCGTCGTCGAAATCTTGATAGACTTCGAACTGCCGTCGCCCCTCGTCGAAACGGCCGGCGTAGTAACAGGAAATGCCGCGCTGCCAGTGCTCCTTGCGACGCTCGGGCCGTTTCTGCAAATACACATCGAAATCGGCCAGCGACTCCGCAACCTGCCCGGCTTTGAAATGAAGACACCCGCGCGCATGATACGCTTCCGTTTCCGTCGAATCGAGCTTCAGCACGCTCGTCCAATCGCGAATGCCGTCAGGAAACGCCCCCTTCGCCTCATGGAACGCCGCCCGAATTCGCAACGCTCGGGAATTCTTCGGATCAACATCAATCGCCCGACTGACCAATTCGAACGCCCGCGCCGACTCATTCTTCGCCCAGGCTGCCGTCGCCTGCTTGACCAAATCCTCTGATGACGGCGCTTGAGCCAGACATGCCAACACGAAACACGAAACGATCATGCGGACCTCCGGGCGACCCGACCATGGAATTCACGAGGGTTTCGCGCCACAAAATCGGCGCGGGAACGATCGAATAGAACTCTATGCATTCCCGCAGGCAAGGAAAGCGGGCGACCAGAAAGGTTAAGAAGGAGAGGAGAAACGCAACGATTCCATGGACATCAAATCGCCAAAATGCGTCGGCTTTCAGCGGTTAAGCGCGTTTAGGAACGCATCGAAGTGGGACGAAACTTAGGCCAGCTTCCTGCCCAGGGACGAAGCTTTTGCGGACTCGCCTGGCGCTGCTGAGCAACGCTGTTCGCACTCGAGCTGTCGGTGAGGCGGGGTTGACCGGCTGCTCCATTTGACATGGAGGTCCGCGCGAAACGCGACAGGCCGATCATTCCGGCCAGCAACACGAACGCGGAAAAAAAGACTCGTACGATGACGATCTGCGATACCATGGCGCTCTCCTTAATGATCTAGAATTTCTTTCCTTGTGGGTTGGCTTCGATCGCCAATAGGGTGTTGAGGTTTTCGCGAAGGTCGTTGGGGCCCGTCCAAATCGAAAGAGCGCCAGCCAACGTGAGTTCTTCGGGCGAGGCGCAGCCGCCACAGGTCACGGCCACGAAGGGAACCTCCGCCCGTGCCGCGGCGACGCCGTCGTGCGTCGTGTCGCCAACAAAGACGCAGGCTTCGGCGGACAGGTCGAGTCGTTCAAGGGTCGCCAGCAACAAGTCCGGCGACGGTTTGCTGCGTTCGGCGTCGTCGGCGGTGATTAGGGCGTCGACGCGCAGCCCCAGGTCGATCCCTCCGCTCATGAACGTCGCGTTGACCATCGATTTTTTGCTCGACGTCACGATCGCGGTCTTGATGCCGTGGCGCTTCAATTCTTCCAATAAGGGAACGGCGCCAACAAACACCTTGAGTCGGCTCCGCCGGGCGAGTCGGCGAAAGTTGTCATCGTGTGCGGCACGGAGGGAGGAACCAATTCGGCGTTCTTCGTCGGCGCCGAGAAGATCGGTGACCAGATGATCCCCTCCCTTGCCGATCTCCGGGCGGACCGCGTCTTCGGCGACTTTGTGCCCCTTCGCCAAGAACGCTTCACGCCAGGCGCGGATGTGAGCCTCGTCCGTGTCGATCAAGGTGCCGTCCAGATCGAAGAGGATCGCATTGATCGCCATTTGTGACCCTCCCTAAGGACGCGCCATCTTGGCAATGAGCCGAAATATCCCGTGGCGATTCAGATCCCCCAGGAGTTTTCGAGCGTCTTGATACAAAAGCAAATGGCATTCCAATTCCTAACCGCCGCAGCCAGGAGGGCGAAAGCGAGGCAGACGCGAAGCGAGGACGCCAACGAATATTCGACCTTTTCCTCTGCCGACCGCTTTCAAAGTTAACGGATTTCGCCACGGTGAAAGGGGGTAGCATGGAGAACCGAGGTGCGCGGCTTCGTGCAATCGAGGACGCTTTTCGAGGAGGGCGCGCCAATGGCCGCGTAAGATATCCGCAAATTCTCTTTTGGAGTTCTCAACGATGTTCGCGAACGTTCAAGGCAGTTCCCTTTTCTTCGAATCGGCTGGCGAAGGCCGAGCGATCATTTTTCTGCACGGCCTGGGAGGCACAGGGAATGTTTGGTATGGACAGCGCAGCGTTTTGCGAAAAACGCATCGCGTGATCACCCTCGATCTGCCTGGATCGGGGCGCTCGAGTAAGCATGAGACATCGTATTCGATGCAGCGCTGGGCCGAGCAAGTCGTGGGACTGGCGGATCATCTCAAGATCGATCGCTTCACGCTTGTCGGCCATTCGATGAGCACCATCCTGGCGCAAAAAGTGGCCGGTCAATTTCCGCAGCGCGTCGACGGCGTCATTCTTTGCGGGCCGCTGACGGAGCTTCCGGATGCCGGCAAAATCGCCTTCGCCCAACGCAAAGCTCTTGTCGAAAACGAAGGCATGACGGCCGTTGCCGACCTTGTGCTCGAGGGAGCCTTGAGCGTGGCGACGCGTGAGACGCAAGGTGCGCTTGCCGGCATGTGCCGGGAAATGCTCATGAGCAACGATCCGAAGTCGTACGCGGCCCAGTGCCAGGCTCTCCTTGAAGGATCGGCGAAGACCGAGCAGACGAAGATCGCTTGCCCGGTGCTAATCCTCGTCGGCGATCAAGATGTCGTGACGCCGCTGGCCAACGCCCGCGCGATCGCCGCGCAGGCGCCGACGGCGACCATTCGTGTTGTCCCCGCCACGGCCCATCTCACCATGGCGGAACGCCCCGAATGCTTCAACTCATTGATTCTCGATTTCATGGCGCAACTCCCATAATCGCAAGTGTGGCATAACGTTTGCACCTTATGCAGTCGGTTAGCGAGACCATGAACGAACGTTGCCAGCGCAATTTTCTCGCGTCACACTTTCGGAGGTCTGGTCATGAGAAAAACATTTTTAGCGGGGGCGATCGTCGTCGCCACCTTCGTAGCGGCTGCGGCCGTTCCTCAGCAGGCGAACGCTCAGATCATCATCGGCGGGGGTCGCGTCGGCGTCGGCATCGGCACGCCTTATTACAACAATTACTACAACGGCGGCTATTACGGTCGCGGATATTACGGCGGCGGTTACAATCGTCCGTATTATGGCAACTCGTATTATGGCGGCGGTTACAATCGTTCGTATTATGGGAATTCGTATTACGGCAATTATTCCCGGCCGTATTACGGCGGCTGGGGCAACCGCAATGTGCGTTGGCGGTAATGGCTCCGCCTTGCATCGATTCGCAGAAACGCCAGTCCGAGATTCGGGCTGGCGTTTGTCGTTTTGATGGGGATTCGATCCCTGGGATCACAACTGTCCGGTTAAAAGTCGAATAGTGGCATGGAGTTATGTCCCGACC